>DASWOS010000416.1:0-5383 GCA_036398645.1 Dokdonella sp.
GCGAGCGCGAGGCCGAGCCCGAGCACGACGCCGGCAGCGCCGATCGCGAGACCGTTGCGCAGCACCAGCCGCGCGATGCCGCGCCGCGTCGCGCCGAGCGCCTGACGCAGTGCGAACTCGTGGCCGCGCTGGCCGACCGCGAACGCCATCAGGCCGTACAGGCCGCCGACCGCGAGCACGAACGCGACGGCCGCGAACGCGGCGAGCAGCACGAGGCTGAAACGACGGTCGGCGAGCGCCGCGGCGCGCACCTCCGCGAGCGGCACGATCACGTGCGGGATGTCGGCGGCGTCCCGGTCGAGCACCCGGCGCAGCGGCGGCGCGAGCGCGGCCAGCGGCAGGCTCGAGCGCACGAGGACATTGAATTCGAACGCGGTACGCGGCCGCTGGGCGAGATCCACGTAGACGATGCCGGTCGGCGCGCGATCGAGCCGGTGCTCGCGCACGTCGCCGACGACGCCGACGATGGTCAGCACCTGCGAGTCGCCGTCCATGTTGCCGTACTGGATGCGGCGGCCGATCGGATCGGCGTCGCCCCAGGTGGCACGGGCCGCCGCGGCGCTGATCACGGCGACCTGCGCGCCGTCGGCGCGGTCGCGCGGATCGAACGTGCGGCCGGCCAGCAGGTGGATGCCGGCGGCCTCGAAGTAGTCCGCGCTGGCGACGCGGAACTCGGCGTAGCCGATCGGCTTCGGCGCATTCATGAGATCGGTGACGCTGCCGTCCCAGAACGCGCCGTTGGCGCCGTCGTCGCCGAGCGGCAGCGCGTTGACGCCGCCGACCGCGGCGACGCCGGGCAGTGCGCGCAGATCGTCGATCAACGCAGCGTAACGCCGCGCGGTCTCGCCGGCCGTGGCCGCGTCGCGCGTCCACGGCCGCGACAGCTGCACGCTGACCGTGCCGTCCGCGTCGAAGCCGGGATCGATCGCGAGCAGCGCGAGGAAGCTGCGCCCGAGCAGGCCGGCGCCGACCAGCAGCACGGTCGTCAGCGCGGTCTGGCCGATCAGCAACGCCGCGCGCAGGCGCAGATGCGTCCGCCCGGCGGACTGGCCGCGGCCGCTCTCGCGCAGCTCGACCACGGTCGAACGGCGACGCTGGCCGAGCAGCACCGCCGCGGTCGTGATCAGCGCGATCGCGAGCGCAGCGCCCGCCGCGCCGGCGACGGTCGCGCCGCCCATGCGGACCTCCGCCGCGCGCGGCAGGTGCGCGCCGCCGCCGTGCACGAGCAGACGGATCGCGGCCCAGGCCAATCCGATCGCGAGCACGCCGGCGCTGCCGGCGATCACGAGACCCTCGGCGAACGCCTGTCGCGCGAGCCGCGCGCCGCTCGCGCCGAGCGCTGCGTGCACCGCGAGATCACGTGCGCGCGCTCCGTTCAGCGCGAGCAGCAGGTTCGCCGCGTTCGTCACGGCGATCAGCAGTAGAAAGAACGTGCCCGCGGCGAGCAGCAGCAGCGCGCTGCGCACCGGCGCGGCGATCGCTTCGGCGAGCGGCGTCACGTCGAAGCCGCGCAGGTCGATCTTCTCGCCGTACTCGCGGACGAGGCGCGCGGCGAGCGTGGCGGCGGCGAGCCGCGCCTGCGCCGGCGTCGCGTCGTCGCGCAGCCGGCCGATCGCCGACCCGTTGTGCGCGGTGCGCGAGCTGCCGAGGTCGTCGAGGAACGGCACCCAGACCGCGCAGCCATCCGGGTAGTCGAAGCCGGCCGGCATCACGCCGACGATCGTCGCCCGCTCGCCGCCGACGTCGATCGGCTGGCCGACGACGTCGGCGCGGCCGTGCAGCAGGCTTTGCCACAACGCGTGCGAGATCACCGCGACGTGCTCGCGCTCGCCGGCGGCGAACGTGCGGCCGAGCTCGGGCGCGATCGCCAGCACGCGGAAGAAGTCGCCGCCGGCGAACGTCGCGGTCTCGCGGCGCACCGCGTCGCCGCTCGCCACCGTTCCGCTGCCGCCGCCGTAGAACGCGGTCGCCGCGAACACGTCCTCCGCGGCGAGATCGGCGTAGTTCGGATACGCGAGCGCCATCGGATGGCCGTCCGCGGCGAGCTCGCGCATCTGCACGAGGCGGTCGGCGTGCGGATAGGCGAGGTCGCGCAGCAGCAGCGCGTCGACGACGGCGGCGATCGCGAGCGCCGCGGCGAGGCCGAGCGCGAGCGTCAGCGTCGCGAACGCGGCGGTGCCGGCGTGCGCGCGCAGGCTGCGCAGCGCGAAGCGGAAGTCGTGTACGAGGGTCATGCCGCGGTTCCGAAAGCGGGGCGGGCGTCGTCATTCATCGCGCAGCGCCTGCATCGGCGGCACGCGCGCGGCGCGCAACGTCGGCGCCGCGCACGCGGCGAGCGCGACCAGCACGAGCAGCGCCGAGACGCCGGCGAGCACGCGCGGATCGGCCGCGCCGACGCCGTAGAGCTGCGCGGCGATCAGGCGGCCGAGCGCGAGCGCACCGGCGACGCCGAGCACGAGCCCCGGCACGATCATGCGCAGGCCGGAGCCGAGCACGAGCCGGTGCACGTCGGCGGCGCTCGCGCCGAGCGCCCGGCGCACGCCGAGCTCGCGGCGGCGGCGTCCGACCGAATAGGCGACGACGCCGTAGAGGCCGATCGCGGCGAGCGCGATCGCGACGCCGGCGAACGCACTCATCAGCGTCAGGTTGAAGCGGCGCATCGCGGTGGTCAGGCGCGTCGCCTCGTCCATCGTGCGGATCGCGTAGACGGGCATGTCCGGCGCGAACTCGGCCAGCGCGCGGCGCAGCGGCGCGGCGAACGCGGCCACGTCGCCGTCGAGCTCGACGACGAGCGTCAGGTCGGAGACCCAGGCCGAGCGCGCCGGGAAGTAGATTTCCGGCCGCGCGGCCTGCTCGAGGCCGTACTGGCGCACGTCGCCGACGACGCCCACGATCGTGCGCAGCGTGCCGTCGACTGCGCCGACCTGTCGGCCGATCGCGTCGCCGCCGCCCAGGAAGCGGTCGGCGAACGCCTGGTTCACGAGCACGTTCGGACCGAAGCCATCGGTGCCGTCGTGCGCGTCGAACACGCGGCCGGCGCGTAGCGGGATGCCGAGCGTCTTGAAATAGTCGGGGCTGACGAAGCGGAACTCGGCGAGATTTTCGTCGTCGGGGATTTCGTGGCCGGGAATCACGATGCCGCCGTTGCTGCCGCCGCCACCGCTGATCGGCAGCGCGTCGACGAGGCCGGCCGAGGCGACGCCCGGCAGCGCGGCGACGCGCGCGAGCAGCGCGTCGATGCGCGGCGCGTTCGCCGCCTGGATGCGCTTCAGCCAGTCGGCGATGTCCTCGCCGGGCCGTTGCATCGGCGTGTCGAGCGAGAGCCGCGCGGTCAGCACGTGGTCGCCGCGCACGCCGCTGTCGACCGCGTCGAGGCGGCGCAGGCTTTCGAGCAGCAATGCGCTGCCGCCGAGCAGCGTCAGCGCGATGGCGAGCTCCGCGGCGACGAGCGCGGCGCGCAGGCGTCCGTGCGCGCGCGAGCCGCCGAGGTCGCGGCCGCCGCCGCGCAGCGCATCGGCCGGATCGATGTGCAGCGCGCGCCAGGCCGGCGCGAAGCCGGCCAGCAGCAGCGTCGCCGACGCCGCGGCGAGCACACTCGCGACGACGCGCAGATCGAGGGCGGGCGTCGCGCCGGCCGGAAGCAGGCGCGGCGCGAGCGCGATCAGCGCCCGCACCGACGGCGCCGCGGCGAGCAGGCCGAGAGTGGCGCCGAGCGCGCAGACGAGCGCGGTCTCGGCGAGCACCGCGCGTACGAGGCCGCCGCGGCCGGCGCCGAGCGCGCGCCGCAGCGCGAGCTCGCGCTCGCGTTGCTGGCCGCGCGCGAGCATCAGGTTGGCGAGGTTCGCGCAGGCGATCAGCAGCACCAGCGCCGAAGCGATCAGCAGCATCGTCAGTGGCTGACGCAGGCGGCCGAACAGCAGATCCTGCAGTGGCACCACGCGCGCGCTCAGGTGGCCGTCGCTGTCCGGCCAGCTCTTCGCTTCCTGCGCGGCGATCGCATCGAGCGTCTGCTTCGCCGCGGCCGCGTCGGTGCCCTCGCGCAGACGCGCGACCATGCCGATGTAGTTGTTGCCGCGCGGCTGCGTGCTACCGGGCAGGAACGTCGGCGTCCACAGCTGCGCGTCGGGCGGGTAGTGGAACGACGGCGCGGTGATGCCGACGACGCGGTAGGCGACGCCGTTCAGCGCGACGTCGCGGCCGACGACGTCGGCGGCGCCGCCGAAGCGGTCGCGCCAGAGCGCATCGGACAGCACGACGACGTTCTCGTGGCGCGTCTCCTCGTCGTCCCCGAACGCGCGGCCGAGCGCGATCGGTGCGTCGAACACGCGCCAGAATCCCGGAGTCACGTCGCTGCCGGTCAGGCGCTCGGCGGCGCCGGCGCCGGTCAGGTTCATCGAGGTCTCGACGAAGCCGCCGAACGCGTCGAACACGTTCGTGCTGCCGTCGCGCCATTCCTCGAACACCGGCCGCGAGACCGGCGCGCCGTCGACCGGCGGCTGCACCCGCGATACCACGACGATGCGCTCCGCGTGCGCGTACGGCAACGGCTTCAGCAGCACGCCGGCGTAGACCGTGAAGATCGCCGCGAGCGCGCCGATACCGAGCGCGAGCGTCAGCACCGCGGTCGCGAAGAACGACGGCTGTGCGCGCAGGGCGCGCGATGCGCGAAGCAGGTCGGAACAGAGCGTTGCGATCACGGCGAGTTCTCCGCGGGGTGCGCCGCCGGCGCAGCGTTCGTCGGCAGCGGACTTCGGGTTCGTGGATGTGCGTGCGTCATTGCGGCTACTCGTAGCGCAGCGCGTCGAGCGGCGCCACGCGCAGGGCGCGGCGCGCCGGCACCAGCATCGCCAGCATCGCGGCGACGCCGAGCACGAGCAGCGTGCCGGCGATCACGCCGGGGCTGGTCGCCGCGATGCTCGGCAGCGCGTGCGTCAGCAGCCGCGTGAGCGGAATGCCGAGGCCGAGCCCGAGCACGAGTCCGAACGCGAGCTGCCAGCCGGTGCGTCGGAACAGCTCGCGCAGCACGCTCGCGCCCGGGGCGCCGAGCGCGCGGCGCACGCCGATCTCGCGCGTGCGCTGGCCGACGTGATAGGCGACGACGCCGTACAGGCCGGCCGCGGTCAGCGCGAGCGCGACCAGGCCGAACACGCCGAACAGCCGCGCCACGACGCGCTCGCCGAAGGTGACGTCGCGCACGAGGTCGACGTAGTCGCGCACCCAGTACAGCGGCGTGTCCGCATCGATCTCGTGCATCGTCGCGACGAGCGCGTTGCCGAACTCGGCCGGGTCGCCGCGCGTGCGCACGGCGAGGCTGACGAAGCGCGCCGGTCGCTGGCGCAGCGAGAGCAGGAGCGACGGCTGCGGCGGCGAACCGATGCTGTTG
>DASWOS010000417.1:0-7411 GCA_036398645.1 Dokdonella sp.
CCCAACGCGTGCGCTCGAACTGGTGCTGGACGTAGAACAGCCAGATGCCGACCGAGCCCGCGATCATCAGGATCGGGACGTGCACGCGCAGCAACGCGGTCGCGCCGAACGCCCACATCGTCAGCGCGCCCGCGGCGACGATCGCGACATTCGTGCCCATCGTGCTCGCCCACGGGCGCCATCCGCCGTGCAGGAAGCCGCCCGGAAACCGGTTCGTCAGCAGGAAGACGAAGGCCGGGCCGATGCCGAACATGACCAGCGGGTGCCGATAGGCGCGATAGCGCAGGCGCGCCCAGCGTGAACGCGCCAGGTACTCGGCGACCGTCAGCGTGTCGACGTCGCCGACGCCGCGCCGGTCGAGATTGCCGTGCGTCGCATGATGGATCGCGTGGCAGCGCCGCCAGTGATCGTAGGGCGTCAACGTCAGCACGCCGAGCGAACGCCCCATCCAGTCGTTGGCGCGCTGGCCCGGAAAGAACGCGCGGTGTCCGCAGTCGTGCTGTATCAGGAACAGGCGCACCATCAACCCTGCGGTCGGCAACAGCAGCAGCAGATAGAGCCAGAGCTGCCCGTGCGACGACGCCCAGAGCATCAGCAGCCAGCCGACGCAGAACGGCACGATGGTCGTCGCGAGCTCGTACGCGCCGCGCCACGCGCTCGGCGTGCGGTAGACGCCGAGCGTGCGTACCCAGGCGGACGCGCCCTCGGTCACGGGCGCCGACACGCGTTCGGCGATCGCACCGGAAGCGCGGCCGAGGCCGGCACGAAGCGGCGACGCACGCCGGCGAGCGGTCCGCGCGCGAGCCGCGCGGGCGGTCTCACTTTCGTCCCCGCACGCTTCGATACGACGCGTTCTTCGGCTGCGGCGACGGCGCCGGCATCGGATCGAGGCCGCTCAAGATCAGCTTCAGGTCCACCGACTTGAAGTTGCCGTCGCGCTCGAGGTCGAGCAGCGCCGGCGCCTTGCGCGAGAGCGCGGCCGAATCGAGGTACAGCTCCTCGTTCAGGCGCGGCGGCCGCCGCGGGCTGCACAGCCGAAGATCGCAGCGCAGCAGGCTCGAACCGGACTTCCGCCACGGCCGTTCCGGCGTCAGCTTCTTGACCACGACGCTGTCGAGCTCGACGACGACCGAGTCGTCGTTGATGCCGGAGCAGCGGCCGATACCGATGTCGTACGTCATGCAAGGCTCCCGAACGTTCTCACGAATTCACCCACGGTGGGCCGCCGCCCGGACGGACCACGCGTGCGCCGACGCGCCGCGTCGTCGCACGATGCGCGCCGCGTCGCGCGCGTGTACCGCTGCGCTCCCGCGCGGCGGCGGCCTAGACCAGCCGCGTCAGCTCGACGTGCTCGACCGCGAGCGCGGCCTGCAGAAGCGTCTTCAGACGCGACTCGATCGCCGGCAGATCGGGCAGGTTGCTCGGCCCGCCGAGCGAGTAAAGATGATGCTGCGGACGCTCCGCGCCGAGCCGGCGCAGCTCGCGCGCGACGGTGACGTCGTCGGAGCCACTCGCCGCCGCCCAGATCCGCTTCAGCGCATCGGGCCCGATCGAGGAACCGTTGCGGAGGCGGAACTGGAATATCGATATCTGACGCGACATGTCGTCTCTCCAGGCAGCCTCGCCGCCGGCCGATCAATTGAACTCCGCGTCGCGTTCGATCTGATCGAACAGCACGCGGGCACAGCGTTCGAGCGCGGGATCGCCGCTCTTCGCGAAGAAGCGGATCGCGTTCTCCGGCTGCACGAACGATCCGGACAGCGGCGTCCGATCCGCGATCCGCGGCAGGTCCGCGTCGGGCTTGCGTCCGCGCGCCTGCGCCGCGCTCGCGCGCACGCTCCACTCGTACAGCGCGCGCGACTCCGCTTCGGTCAGGCGCGCGATGCGGCAGCCGTAGCCCGCGCTTCCCCAGTGCATCGACCAGAGAAAGCGGCGGCCTTGCGAATCCTGCGCGACGAAGCGGACGAATCTGTCGATGACGCTGTTCTCCCGGCGCCGGCTAGCGATCGGCTCGCCGGCTCTGTTCGTGGCTTCGCGTCAGCCACTGATTGCCGTCGGCGACGCGAAATTCCGTGATCGCGCCGGCGTCGCGCATGTGGTGCAGCATCCGCAGCACCGCATGCGCGGCCTGCTCGTACCGCCGTTCGCCCTCGCTCGCGTCGATCAGCAGGTTGAACCAGCACGAGCCGTCCGGCGCGCCGTCGACGGCTTCGACGCCGACCTCGAAGGCCTCGCAGCGGCTCAGCTTGCCGACGACGCCGTCACCGACGCGCGTCTCGACGGTGGCAATCACGCGCCATTGCCGGGCACTGGAATCGATCGCATTCAACGCGTCGCTCGCGGCAGAGCCCGGCGATCGAATCGGGCTGCGGAATCGGGGTCTACCGCGGGACGAGCTGACGGGCGACGCTCGGCGAGCGATCTCGTGATCGAGAAATCGCTCGTCATCGCGGGCGGACGAGGAAAAACGCGATCATACGCGGAATTCGTGCACTCGATGTGAGGATTCCGTTGGCACGCCGGCGACGCACGACGGCGACCGCGCGCGGCCTTCGCGCACGGCCGCTTCGACCGATGCGGCGTGCGCGCGCGCCACGCGCGCGTCGAACGCGCGCATCCGGCAGCCGGCGCAGCCGCAGCCGCCGTCGCACGGCAGCTCGCACGCGGCCGCGCACGCGCACGGGCGGGTGCAGGCGTCGGCGGCGTCGCGCCGGTAGTAGCCGGACGTCGCCGCGTAGCGGCGCCGCCCCTCGTGCGACGGTGCATCGGCCGGCCCGCAGAACACGTTCGACGCCGCAGCGCGCGCGACGAGCGCAACCGCGCGCGGGCACGCGCGCGTGGTCGGTGCGTCGATCGACGATGCGCTCGCCCGCGCCGTCGTCGAGTCGGCCGCCGCGATCGAGGCTGCGACGCCGGCCGTGCCGAGCGACGCACGGCGAACGGCGACGGCGCTCGCCTCGGCGAGGCCGAACGTGCAGCCGCGCGCGATGCGCCGCGTCAGCCGCGCGACGAGCTCCGACAGGCTCGTCGGACGCGACGCGGGGCCGGGTCGGCCGAACCGCAGCGTGGACGCCGCCTCGACCGGCGCGAAGAATGCGAATGGAGCACCGCTCGATGCCGGCGTCGCGCCCGCGACGGCGAGCGCGCTGCCGAACCGCATCGGCGCGCTCCGTGCGGCGACGGCGTCGATCGGGCCCGGCCGAAGCGCCGCGAGTGAGTCGTTCATGGAATTGACCTTTGTCCGCTCCGGTCGAGACGGAGCAAGGCGGCCGAAGCCGAGGCCCGACGGTGACGTGATGCAGAGGAGCGCGGGAACGACCGCGACGTCGAGGACCGTGCCGCGGACGCGAATGCGTCCGGGCACGACGCCACCCTACTCCGGCCGCTGTTACGCGCGTGTAACGCTGCGCGCGACGCTCGCGCCGGCATCGGCCGCACACCGGCTCGCGTCGGCGCGCAATGCCCGGCGCCGGCCGCGCGCCGAACGTCGGCAGCGCCGGCACAGCCGCGAGGTCGGCGCGGTGATCGCTCGCGCCGCGCCGGGCCGGCGACCCGCATGCCTCGACGACTCGCGCAGGCGGACCGATGACATGCCCGCGCTTCGACGCCGGGCGATGCGAGCCGAACGACCCGACGCGGACGCGAGCCTACCGAACGGAGTTCTGCGCCGGGCGCGGCCGGCGGCCGCGTCGGATCAGCCGCTGCGCCCGCGCAGCTCGGCCAGCTCGTCGCGCAATGCGCGCACCTCGTCCTCGAGCCGTTCGATGCGCTCGCTCAGGTCCGCGCGCGACGACGGCGCGGCGTCGGCCGCGGACGCGGCGATCGCGGCCTCGCGGTCGACGTCGACCGCGCCGCAGAGCAGGTGCATGTAGCGGTCCTCGCGCTGGCCGGGCCCGCGCGGGATGCGCACGGCGAGCGCGGGCTCGCGCTGGATCAAGCGCTCGAGCGTGTCGCGCAGGTCGTCGAGGCTCGGGAACTCGGCGAGCCGATCGGTGCGCGTCGACAGCTCGTTCAGCGTCTGCGCGCCGCGCAGCAGCAGCACGCCGAGCACGGCGCGCTGCCGCGCGGTCACGCCGTAGACCGCATCGAAGCGATGTTCGTAGCGCAGCACGCGCTGCGAAGCCGGCGCGACGCGGACCAAGCCGCGGCCTTCGAGCTCGCGCAGCGCATGGCCGATCGCGCCCGGCTCGAGGTTCATGATCGGTTCGCGGCTCGTCTTCTGGTTGCACGCGGCGACGAGCGCGTTCAGCGTCAGCGGGTAGGCCTCCGGCGTGATCGCGGCCTTCTCGATCAGGCTGCCGACGATGCGCGCCTCGATTCGATCGAGCGGCGCGACGCCCGGCGCGGCGGCGGATTCAGCGGCGGATTCGGCGACGGAGCTTTCCAAGGGTGGCGGTCCTCGCGACGGCGGAACCGCGAGTGTAGCGCCGGCGGCCGCGTGTGCACCGCCGCTCGCGGCGCGTGCACCGTCGAATCTCGTCGCGACGCGCCGGCGACGCGTGCGCACACGGCGGCGGCGCGGCCGCCGCACGCGCGCCGCGGTGGTACGCCCTACCCGTCGAAGCCGTCGGCGAAGATGCGGTCGGCGTCGACCGTCTGCAGCACGTGGACGCCGGCGACCTGCGTCAGCGCGAAGATGCGTCCGTCCGGTGCGATCTGCACGCGGCGCGTCGCGAAGCCGGTGTCGTGGCGCGCGACCCAGACCGGCGCGGCCGCGTCGGCGACGTCGACCTCGTCGACGCCGAACTCGTTGCCGACGAACGCCGTCGTGCCGGACACCGCGACCGCGTGCGCGTCGTTGAAGTCCGGCAGGCTCTCGGAGCCCGGCAGCGCGATGCTGCCGATCAGCACCGGATTCGTCTTGTCGGTCGTGTCGAGGATCTGCAGCGCGTTGGCGTAGTTCACGTCGCTCTCGCACGCGACGTAGGTGCGCGTGCCGTCGGCGGACACGTCGATGCCGCCGATGTACGGGCACGAGGCTTCGTGGCCGACCACGGTCGGCGCGGTCGGATCCGACACGTCGACGATGTTCAGGCCGCCGGGGCCGCCGCCGGAACCGATGCCGGTGCCGAGATACGCGTAGTTGCCGCGCACGGTCAGATCGTAGACCGAGTCGGTCGTCAGCTGGCCGAGCAGCGCGGGGCTCGTCGGATCGGAGAAGTCGACGAGATCGAATATGCCGCCGTTCGTCGCGGTCGCCGTGTAGACGAGCTCGCCGTGCGCCTCGATCGCGCTCGCGAACGGCAGCTGGAAGCGGCCGAGCTCGGTCGGCGCGGCCGGATCGGCGAGGTCGACCGCGATCACGCCGTAGCCCCACGCGGCGAGGTAGGCACGGCCGTTGTCGACGGAGATGTCCTCGAAGTCGCGCTCGACCAAGTCGGCCGGCAGGTCGGCGTCGAAGCGGCCGACCGGCGCCAGCGTCCTCGCGTCGGCGACGCCGAGGCCGTAGCCCTCCTCGGCGAAATACACGTGCCCGGCGTCGAAGCCGGCCGAGTGCGCGGCGACGCCGATCGGCAGCGGGAATTCGGCCGCGACGCTCGGCTGCTGCGGGTCGGTAGTGTCGAGCAGCACGCCGCGGTCGGTGTGGGTCAGGATCAGCGGTCCGAACGACGTCAGCGTCGCCTGGTCCGGTGCGAACGTCGGCGCCGGAATCGTGCGCAGCAGCGACGGTGCGCTCGGCGTCGAGAAGTCCCAGACCTGGATGCCGCTGTCGCCGACGAGGTAGAGCGTGTCGCCGTCGCGGATCGCGCCGGTCGCGGCGTCGATCGGCGCATCGAACAGCTGCGTGATGTTCGACGGATCGTGCAGGTCGTAGACCATCAGGTCGACGCCGACGCCGATCGCGTAACCGTCGGTCGGCACCGCGCGCAGCACCAGCGAGCCGTCGAGCGAGGTGCTGCCGGCGACGACCGGCGCGGTCGGGTCGGTGATGTCGACGACGGTGACGTCGCGGCCGCCGACCCAGTCGCTGCCGGTCGTGACGAGCTGCGTGCCGAACACCGCCATCGCGTCGAACGTGAGCACGCCGGAGGCGGTCGCCACCGTCGTCGGCGCGAGCGGATCGCTCGCGTCGAGCACGACCAGGCCGTTCTGCGTATCGCCGACGAACACGTAGTCGCCGGAAGTCGCGAGGCCGGTCGGGCCCTTGTAGTCGGACGCGATGTAGTCGTCGTCCTCGGCGACCGCGACCGGAACACCCGGCTCGGCCAGCGAGTAGATCGTCAGGCCGCCGCGCCCGTCCGTCGTGCTCCAGGCGGCATAGAGATAGCCGCCGACCTGCGCGAGCGCACCGATCGGGCCCGGCGTCGGCGCCGCGCTCGTGCGTCCGACGTAGGCCGGCGCGCCGGGTGCGGCCAAGCTCCATACACCGATCGTCGTGCCGGTGCCGACGTACAGGTAGTCGCCGCTCGCGACCGGAGCGGTGACCGCGCCGCCGCCGACGTCGACGCGCTCGGCGGTCTGCGCATGGGCGGCGCCGGCGAGCATCGACAGACCGCACAGCAGGGAAACGACGCGGGACAGCGGCTTCATGCGGACATTCCTCGAACTGGAGAAGACGGCGCCGGCGCGGCGGACGCGCCGGCTCCCGCCATCGTCCGGCGCCGCGGCGCGGCGCGCAAGCCGCATCGATGTCGCATCGATGCGCGATCGATGCTCGCGCCTCGGAAACTCGACGCAAGTCGTTGGCCGAGCTGGGTTTACAGGTCCCCGGACGGCCCGGCGACACGCTCCGCGGCGAGCCGCGCGGCGGCGATCTCGGCCTTGCCCGCGGCGTCGTGCTCGCCGAGCGCGCGGAACAGGCGCGCCTGCGCCGTCGCCGCGCGCAGGTCGCGCTCGGCCCACAGCGCGATGCGTCCGCCGACCGTGCGCGCGGTGTCGAGCTGGCTCGCGTCGACCAGCGCGGCGAGATAGGCGGAACCGGCCGCGACGAGATCCTCCGGCACGTTCAGCCGCTCGGCCGCCTGCATCGCCGCGGCGTACTGCTCGAGCGCGGCCTCGCGGTGCCGCCCGGCCCAGGCCTGCTAGGCCGCGGCGAGCGTCGCGTACAGCGTGCGCCAGTCGTCGCCGGCCGCGGCCTCGCGCAGCGCGGCGACCACGTCCTCGGCGCGGTCCGGACGACCGCGTCCGCGCAGCGCGCGCGCGAGCAGCAGCTCGCCGCGCGTCCACACGACCGGATCGGCCACGCGCAGCGCCGGCCCGAGCGCGGCCTCGGCGCGCTCGGCGGCGCCGGCGTAGTCGCCGCGCTCCTTCGCGAGCGCGGCCCCGATCAACTCGGCCTGCGCGCGCACGATCGCGTCCGCACGCGGGTCGGCGCCCTTGCGGATCCGCTCGACGAGCGCCTGCGCGTCGTCGAAGCGGCCGACCGCGGCGAGCGCGGCCGCGCGCACGCGCGTGATCTGCCAGCGCATGC
>DASWOS010000418.1:0-2644 GCA_036398645.1 Dokdonella sp.
GGCCGCATCGGGAAGGTCGGTGCTGGGGCCGTAGCCGCCGCCGCCGCCGAAGCCGCCGCGGCCGCCGTCGCCGCCGAAACCGCCCGCAGCGCCGCCGCCGCCGCCGAAGCCGCCGTCGCCGCCATTGCCGCGCGTGCCGGCATCGGTATCGGCCTCGCTGCCGCTGAGTCCGCCGAAGCCGCCGCCGCCGCCGCCGCCGTAATTCGTGCCGCCGCCACCGCCGCCGCCGTCGGGCGCGCCGGGGTCGCCGGTCACGCTGCCGTCGCCGGCGCCGCTGCCGCCGCCGCCGGACAGGCCGAACACGCCGACCATGCCCGCTTGCGGCGGCTCGTTGTTGCTGTCGCCGCCGTCGCCGGTATAGCCGCCGCCGCCGGGCCCGCCGGGATTGTGCTCGCCGTCGTCGTACGCCCGCCCGCCGTTGCCGAACACGCCGCCGCCGCTGGTGTCGCCGTTGCCGTAGATGCCGCCGCCGCCACCGCGGCCGCCGCCGCCGCCGAGGCCACCGGCACCACCGACCGAACCGCCGCCGCCGAGCCCGCCGTAGGCTTGATTCATGGTGAACGTGACGTTCGCCAGCGTCACGTCGGCCGCGCCGTTGACGAACAGCGCGCCACCGGCGCCCATGCCGCCGCCGCTGTCGCCGCCGCCGTGGCCGCCGTTCGCGTCGCCGTCGGCGAGCGTGAGATTCCGGACCGTCACCGCGATGCGCCGCGCCAGCGCGCTGTCGGGGAACTGTCCGGCGAGATCGGCCTGCGTGGCGCCGTCGACGCCGACGAACAGCAGGCGGTCGAAGCCGCCGCCGTCGAGCGTGTGGCCCTGGCCGTCGATCGTCACGTTGGCGAGCACGAGCGGCAGCGGGCCGTCCGTCGCGATGTCCGCGGTCAGCGTGATCGTGTGCGGCGTCGTGCGCGAGTCGGCCGCGTTCGCGGCGTTCAGCGCGTCGACCAGGCTCGCATAGTCCGATGCGGTGAAACTGTCCGCGTGCGCGGCCGGCGCGAGCAGCGCGGCGATCAGCGCGCCGGTGAGCGGAGCGCGAATCGGTGTACAGCGAGGGAGGCGCGAAGACGTCTGCGGCATGGCGGATTTTCCGGTGGGGCAACTCGTGCACGCTATTCCGGCAATCCTCGTCACGCTTCAACGAACGATGAAGACGCGATCAACATCGGCTTACGGCGCGGCGCCGAGCCGTTCGCGTCGCTGCGTCCGTCGTCACGCCCGGCCGGCGATCGCCCGGAGGCTGCCTTTCGTCGTGGGCGGCCGGTACTCGTCGAGGACGGATCGCGGACCGCGGCCGATGTCGGGAGTGCGCATCGGCGGACACGCGGCGGTTGGCGCCCGGACGATCCTTCCGGTCGAACCGGCGCCGCGCCGAACGATGCGCGAGCGATTCCGTGCCGGCCAGCGCAGGGCATCGTCGCCCGCAGCGTGCCACGGCCGGCGGCGACGGGCGTGCGGCGTGTCGTGATGTGCCGTGGCGGCGTCCGGCCGCGTGCTGCCCTGCGGGGCGCCCGAACCCTGCCGGCGCCCGTCGAGTCCGGATCGTTGCGCGACGCGAGGAGTTCGCCCGAATGGCGACGTGCCGCGCGGTGCCGGCGCCGACGCGTCGCGCGCCTCAGCGGACGATCGCGCCGCTGCGTCGCGGCGGCGCGTCGAAGCCGTCGGTGAAGATCGCGTCGATCGCACCGTCGGTGATCTCGAGCTCGACGTTGCCGCCTTCGTAGACGAGCCGGCCGGCGACGCCGTCGGGCAACGCGACGCCGTCGAACGTGCCGACGATCGTCGCTGCAGCAAGCAGCGGGTACAGGCTGCCGACGGCCGGCGCACCGCCGTCGAAGTCGACGACGACCTCACCGCCGAGCGTCGCCTGGCCGATGATCGCGAGCCGGCTGCTGTCGTTCGAGTTCGCATCGGCGCGCAGATGCAGCGTGCTGCCGCCTTGCAGCGTGGCGTCGCCGTCGACGTGCAGCGTCGCGTAGGGCTGCGCGTCGGTGCCCGGCGCGATCGTACCGCCGCTCGCGCTCAGCGACGCGGCGCTGCCGGTGCCGTCGAGCGTGCCGCCGGACAGCGCGACCGGGCCGGCCAGCGTGCCGTCGAGCTCGAGCGTCGCGCCGGTCACCGTGGTCGGACCGGCGTACGCGTGCGTGCCGTAGAGGACGACGGTGCCGTCGCCGCCGACCGTGATGCCGCGCTGGTTCGTGCTCGCGAACGGATCGCTGCCGGCTTCGTCGGCGATCGCGTCGCCGATCGCGAACGTCGCGCCGGCGCCGGGCGAGAACACGATTGCGCCGCTCGCGCCCTGCAGGAACACGCCGGCGCCGAACGCCTGGCCCGCGGTCGCGCCCTCGACATCGCAGCAGCCGGGCGGGCCGCCGACGACGCTGCTGGCGTCGAGCGTGCCGGCGCCGGTGATCTCGAGCGTGCCGCCGTCGACGACGAACACGGCGCCGCCCATGCCGGCGCCGCCGCCGGATGCGGAATGGAAGCCCGACGCACCGCCGGCGTTGCCGCCGCCGAAGCCGCCGACGCCGTGCGCGCCGGCGAGCGCACCACCGCCGCCGCCGAAGCCGCCGTTGCCGCCGTAGCCGCCGCCGCCGCCGCCGAAGCCGCCGTTCGCGTTAAATCCGCCGCCGCCGCCGAAGCCGCC
>DASWOS010000419.1:0-20074 GCA_036398645.1 Dokdonella sp.
GTCGCGGACCGCGCGCTCGACCGCGGTGCGCACGTGCGGATGGTTGTGGCCGACGACCATCGGTCCCCACGAGCCGACGTAGTCGACGTAGCGCGTGCCTTCGACGTCCCAGAGATACGCGCCGTCCGCGCGCGCGGTGAAGAACGGCTCGCCGCCGACCGACTTGAACGCGCGCACCGGCGAATTCACGCCGCCGGGAATGCGCGCCTGCGCGCGCTGGAACAGTTCGTGATTCGTCGTCATGGATGTCGCGGAGGTCCTCGGCGGCGCGTGGCCGTGCCGGCCATTATCGTCGCTCGGCGCGCGCGGCGTCAGGCGGCGTCAGCGCAAGCGAGGTCGTCCTGCGCGTCAGCCGCGTTCGAACAGCCGTGCGAAGCGGCGCGCGGCGGCTTCGACGTCGGCGGCCGCGAACACGCACGAGATCGCCGCGACGCAGTCCGCGCCGGCGTCGATCAGGCCGCGCGCGTTCTCGGGCGTGATGCCGCCGATCGCGACGAGCGGCAGGCCGAGCGGCTTCGCCGCGGCGAGCAGCGCCGGCGTCGCGCGTACCGCGTGCGGCTTCGTCGGTGAGGCGAAGAACGCGCCGAACGCGAGGTAGTCGGCGCCGGCCGCGGCGAGCCGGCGTGCGCGCTCCAGCGAGGCGTAGCACGAGACGCCGACGATCGCGCCGGCACCGAGGCGCGCGCGCGCGTCGGCGACGCCGGCGTCGTGCTCGCCGAGATGCACGCCGTCGGCGCCGATCTCGGCGGCGAGCTCGACGTCGTCGTTGACGATCAGCGGCACGCCGCGCGCGGCGCAGAGCGCGCGCAGCGCGCCGGCTTCGGCGCGACGGCGCGCAGGATCGGCGCTCTTGTCGCGGTATTGCAGCAGCGCGGCGCCGCCGTCGAGCGCGGCCGTGCACGCCGCGAGCAGGTCCGCGCGCGGTCCGTCGCTGATCGCGTAGAGGCCGCGCAGCGGTGCGCGGCGGAGCTCGGGCATACGGCGTGCGCTTTTCCGGCATCGGGCAAGCTGCGAGAATACGCCGAAGCCTTTCCCACACGCGATCGCATGTCCGACATCGACACCGCCGCCGTCGCGGCGCCGTTCCGCACGTTCATGTGCGTCGTCTGCGGCTTCCTCTACAACGAGGCCGAGGGCTGGCCCGACGACGGCATCGCGCCCGGCACGCGCTGGGAGGACGTGCCCGACACCTGGACCTGCCCCGATTGCGGCGTGACGAAGGCCGATTTCGAGATGGTCGAGATCTGAGCCGCCGCGGCGCCCGCGGTCGCGCCGCGGGCGTCCTCGTTTCGTCATTCGCGCGACGCGGATGCGGCACGACGCTCTGCTGGACTGAAAGCGGTCAGTCCACCGGAGTCCGCCATGCGCATTTTCGTTCCGATCGAGGAAGCGAGCCTCGACCGCGAGCTCGGTCCGCTCGTGCCGTACCGGCAGGGCCTCGCCTGCGTGCACGCGTTGCGCGACGCGCGCGACCGCGACGACGACGTCCCGCGGCTCAGCGATGAATCTTCAGCTCGTCGCCCGGGGCCAGCCCGATCTTTTTCGCCTGACCTGCGTTGAGCTCGAGCACGTAGCGCGCCGGCGCGCCGCTCGAGTACCCCGGACACGGATCGGCGACGCACGGCGGCGCCGAATGCTGCACGCTGAGCAGCTTGCCCTCGGCGTCGAAGAACAGCATGTCGAGCGGTATCTTCGTGTTCTTCATCCAGAACGAGCGCGGCGCGTCGTCCTGAAACACGAACAGCATGCCGTGGTCGTCCGGCATCGAGGTGCGCTCCATCAGGCCGTGCGCGCGCGAGGCGTCGTCCTCGGCGATCTCGATCTCGTAGCGATGGTCGTGCAGTTCGACGTACGGCGTCGCCGGCGCTTTCGCGCAGGCGACGACCGATGCGATCGACAGGGCGACGAATGCCGCGCGCGTGCGCATGAGCGGTCGGGTCATCTCGTGGGTCCTCGCAAGGGCGGCGGGCGTCAGCCCGGCGCGTAGCCGAACTGTTCCTCGAACTCCGCGGCGAACCGCGCGTAGTCGAAGCGCTGGTTCTGCGTGCCCGGGTGCTCGACCTTCAGAGCACCCATCAGCGACGCGATGCGGCCGACGGTCGGCCAGTCCATGCCGCGCATCAGGCCGAAGATCAGGCCGGCGCGGTACGCGTCGCCGCAGCCGGTCGGATCGACGACCGCGCGCTCGCGCGCCGGCGGAATCTCGTGGCGCGCGCCGTCGCGCGTGCGGATCAGCGAACCGCGCGGACCCTGCGTGACGATGTACGCGTCGACGCGCCGCGCGATCTCGTCGGCGTCCCAGCCGGTGCGCTGCTGCAGCAGCTGCGACTCGTAGTCGTTGACGATGACGTAGGTCGCCCGATCGATCATCGAGCGGAACTCCTCGCCGCTGAACAGCGGCATCGCCTGACCCGGGTCGAACACGAACGGCACGCCGCGCGCGGCGAACTCCTCGACGTGCTGCAGCATGCCCTCGCGGCTGTCCGGCGCGACGATGCCGAAGGTGACGTCGGGCACGTCGCGCACGTGGTTGGCGTGCGACGACGACATCGCGCCGGGGTGGAACGCGGTGATCTGGTTGTTGTCGAGGTCGGTCGTGATGAAGCACTGCGGCGTGAACTGGTCGTCGAACACGCGCACGTGGTCGAGGCGGATGCCGCAGCGGTCGAGGTGCTCGCGGTACGGCGCGAAGTCCTGGCCGACCGTCGCCATCGGGATCGGATCTTCGCCGAGCAGCTTCAGGTTGTAGGCGATGTTGCCGGCGCAGCCGCCGAACTCGCGGCGCATGTTCGGCACGAGGAACGAGACGTTCAGGATGTGCACCTGATCCGGCAGGATGTGCTTCTTGAACTGGTCCTGGAAGACCATGATCGTGTCGTAGGCGAGCGAGCCGCAGATCAGTGCAGACATTTCAGTGCAGGCATCGGGCGAGGTCGTGGCGGCCGGAGCGGCCGAATCGGCTGGGCAAACACGCGGATTGTTGCAGATTCGGCCGCGCGCGTGCAGCGTGCCGGCGGCGTCCGCGCCGGCACGGCGGCGCGGCGCGAGGCGGCGACGATGCCCGCGAAAACGCCGCGCGTCGTCCTTGCTCCGCCTCGGGGGGGTGACTACACTGGCCCGCTTTTCCCGCAGTCGGGCTCGTGCCGCGCTCATGTTCAAAGGTCTACGCGGTCTTTTCTCCAACGATCTCTCGATCGACCTCGGCACCGCCAACACGCTGATCTACGTGCGCGGCCAGGGCATCGTGCTGAACGAGCCGTCGGTCGTCGCGATCCGCCAGGATCGCGGACCGGGCGGACCGCGCTCGGTCGCCGCGGTCGGCGGCGACGCCAAGCGCATGCTCGGCCGCACGCCGGCCGCGATCGTGACGATCCGGCCGATGAAGGACGGCGTCATCGCCGACTTCACGATGACCGAGGAGATGCTGAAGCAGTTCATCAAGAAGGTGCACCGCGCGCGCATGTTCCGGCCGAGCCCACGCGTGCTGGTCTGCGTGCCGTGCGGCTCGACGCAGGTCGAGCGCCGCGCGATCAAGGAATCGGCCGAGTCGGCCGGCGCGCGCGACGTGTACCTGATCGAAGAACCGATGGCCGCCGCGATCGGCGCCGGCATCCCGGTGCACGAGGCGCGCGGCTCGATGGTGCTCGACATCGGCGGCGGCACCTCCGAGGTCGCGGTGATCTCGCTGAACGGCATCGTCTACTCGCAGTCGGTGCGCATCGGCGGCGACCGCTTCGACGAGGCGATCATCAACTACGTGCGCCGCAATCACGGCACGCTGATCGGCGAGTCGACCGCCGAGAAGATCAAGATGGAGATCGGCTGCGCGTTCCCGCAGTCCGAGGTCCGCGAGATCGAGGTGTCCGGGCGCAACCTCGCCGAGGGCGTGCCGCGCATGTTCACGGTCAACTCGAACGAGATCCTGGAAGCGCTGCACGAGCCGCTGTCCGGCATCGTCGGCTCGGTGCGCAGCGCGCTCGAGCAGACGCCGCCGGAGCTCTGCTCCGACGTCGCCGAGCGCGGCATCGTGCTGACCGGCGGCGGCGCGTTGCTGCGCGACCTCGACCGGCTGATCTCCGAGGAGACCGGCCTGCACGTGCACGTCGCCGACGACCCGCTGACCTGCGTCGCGCGCGGCGGCGGCCGCGCGCTCGAGCTGATCGACCAGCACGGCAGCGACTTCTTCGCGCCGGAGTGAGCGCGCGGCCGCGCGCCGCGCGATCGCGCCGCGCGGCGGGCCGAGTATCCTCGGCGCGATCGCCCGCCGAGGCCCGCCTCATGTTCCAATCCGCCGTCGCCCGCTGACCCCGACGTCCCGCCGTGGCCATCGCGCGCAACGACAACGCGACGCTGTTCGCCGAAGGCACGGCCAGCACGCTGCGCCTGATCGTCTATCTCGCGCTCGCGGTCGCGCTGATGGTGCTCGACCATCGCGGCAGCTATCTCGAGCGGCTGCGCCGCTTCGGCGGCGCGCTGGTCGAGCCGGTCTATCGGCTCGCCGCATTCCCGGCCGAGGTCGCGCGCGCGACGCGCACCGCCGTCGTCACGCAGGACCGGCTCGCCAGCGAGAACCGCGAGCTGCGCGAGGCGCTGCTGCTCGCGCAGGCACGGCTGAACCGGCTCGACACGCTGGTCGCGCAGAACGCGCGCCTGAAGGCGCTGCTCGACGCGCAGAAGAACCTCGGCCTCGCCGTGCAATTCGCGCGCCTCGTCGACGTCGATCTCGATCCGTTCCGGCACCGCATCGTGCTCGACGTCGGCGCGAATCAGGGCGTCACGGTCGGCCAGCCGGTCATCGACGCGCACGGCGTCATGGGCCAGACCGTCGAGGTGCTCGCGAACACCTCGGTCGCGATGCTGATCACGGATCCGACGCACGCGATCCCGGTCGTCGTCGAGCGCAGCGGCGTGCGCACGATCGCGTACGGCAGCGGGGCGATCGACCGGCTCGAGCTGCCGAACATTCCGCTCAGCGCCGACGTCAAGGTAGGCGACAAGCTGCTGACCTCCGGCCTCGGCGGGCGCTTCCCGGCGGGCTTTCCGGTCGGCGAGATCCGCTCGATCGGCAACGACGCGAACGGCCTGTTCGCATCGGCCGCGGCGCGGCCGGCCGCCGCGCTCGACCGCAGCGGCGAGGTGCTGCTGCTGCACGACCAGCCGCAGCCTTACGGACCGCCACCGCCGCTCGACGAGGTCGGCCCGCCGGCCGAGCTCGCCGGACCCGCGCCGGCCGCGCCGGCGCCGGAACCGGCACCGGCTCCGACGCCATGAGCCGCGTGCGCGGCCAGAACTGGCTGTTCGCCGGCAGCTTCGCCGTGGCGGCGCTGCTGCAGCTGATGCCGCTGCCGCAGGAGCTGCTGCCGCTGAAGCCGTATTGGATCGGGCTCGTGCTCGTCTACTGGGCGATCGAGCTGCCCGAGCGCGTCGGGCTCGGCTTCGCGTTCCTGTTCGGCCTCGCCGGCGACGTCCTGACCGGCGAGCTGCTCGGCGAGCAGGCGCTCAGGCTCGCCGTGCTCGCGTTCATCGTGCTGCGCTTCCGCGCGCGGCTGCGCTTCTTCCCGATCGGGCAGCAGACGCTGGCCGTGCTCGGCCTGCTGCTGAACGACCGCGTCGTCACGCTGATGGTGCGCGGCTTCTCCGGCGAACCGATGCCGGCCGCGTCGTTCTGGCTCGCGCCGCTGACCGGGCTGTTCGCGTGGCCGCTCGTGTTCCTGCTGCTCGACGACCTGCGCGCGCGGCTGCGCACGAGCGAGTGACGATCGTGCGCGTGCACCCGCCGCGGTTCGCGACCGGCGCCACGGGGCGTCGCGATGGCTAGCGCGTTCAAGCCGCTCAAGGAATCGCGGCACGAGGCCGCGCTGTTCCGCATGCGCGCGATCGCCGGGTTCCTGATCATCGTCGCGTGCCTGGCCGCGCTCGGCACGCGCTTCGCGTACCTGCAGGTCAGCCGCCACGACGAGTTCAGCGCGCGCTCCGACGCGAACCGCATCCTGACGCGTCCGCTGCCGCCGGCGCGCGGGCTGATCTACGACCGCAACGGCGTGCTGCTCGCCGAGAACGTCGCCGCGTTCCGGCTCGAGGTCACGCCGGAGCAGGCCGGCGACCTGCAGCGGACGCTCGACGAGCTCGGTCGCATCGTGCCGATCAGCGACGACGACGTCGCGCGCTTCAACACGCTGCGCCGCGGCAAGCGCGCCTACGAGAGCATTCCGCTGCGGCTGAAGCTGTCCGAGGAGGAGATCGCGAAGTTCTCGATCAACCGCTGGCGCTTCCCCGGCGTCGAGATCGTGCCGTACCTGACGCGCGCGTACCCGCTCGGCGAGGAGTTCGCGCACGTGGTCGGCTACGTCGGCCGCATCGACAGCGACGATCTCGCCCGGCTCGACAAGGACGCGTATGCCGGCACGACCCACGTCGGCAAGACCGGCATCGAGCGCTATTACGAGGAGCGCCTGCACGGCGAGGTCGGCTACGAGCAGGTCGAGGTCAACGCGGACCACCGGCCGATCGGCGAGCCGCTCGGCCGCGTCGCGCCAAAGCCGGGCCAGAACCTCTACCTGACGATCGACGCGCACCTGCAGCAGGCGACCGAGGCCGCGTTCGAGGGCCGCGCCGGCGCCGCGGTCGTGCTCGATCCGCGCGACGGCGAGGTGCTCGCGCTGGTCAGCGTGCCGAGCTTCGATCCGAATCCGTTCGTCAACGGCATCGCCGCGGTCGACTACAAGGCGCTGCTCGACGCTGCGGACAAACCGCTGCTGAACCGCACGCTGCGCGGCGGCTATCTGCCCGGCTCGACCGTGAAGCCGTTCGTCGGGCTCGGCGGTCTCGAGCTCGGCCTGCGCCGGCCGAGCGACACGGTGCTGTCGACCGGCGAATTCTTCATCCCGGGACAGTCGCGCGCGTACCGCGACGACCAGCGCTGGGGCGCCGGACGCGTCGACCTCGTGCAGGCGATCGCGCAGTCGGTCAACACGTACTTCTACTCGCTCGCGCTCGACATGGGCATCGACCGCTTCAGCGGCTGGATGGGCAAGCTCGGCTTCGGCCGGCCGACCGGCATCGACCTGACCGGCGAGAGCGGCGGCGTGCTGCCGTCGCGCGAATGGAAGCGCGCGCGCTACAACCAGCCGTGGTTCCCCGGCGAGACGGTCATCGCCGGCATCGGCCAGGGCGCCTGGGTCGTCACGCCGCTGCAGCTCGCCAACGCGGTCGCGACGCTCGCCGATCGCGGCGTGCCGCACGTGCCGCATCTGCTGCGCGCGGCGCAGACCGACCTGTCGCGCGCGCCGCAGCCGGTCGAGCCGCCGGCGCCGCTGCCGAGCGTGATCGCCCGGCGCGACCATTGGCTCGCGGTGCTGCAGGGCATGGTCGCGGTCGTCGACAGCGGCACCGCGCACGGCCTCGGCCAGGATTTCCCGTACGTGATCGCCGGCAAGACCGGCACCGCCGAGCGCTATTCGCGCAAGGACGAGACCTGGACCAGCATCAACGAGGGCCCGATCGAGCGCCACCAGGTGCTGTTCGAGTGCTTCACGCCGGCCGAGGACGCGCGCATCGCGGTCGTCGTCGCGCTCGAGGCCGGGCGCAGCGGCGCGCGCGACGCCGCGCCGATCGCGCGCAAGATCCTCGACGCGTGGCTGCCGGGCGATCGCGAGCAGCAGGGTCGCGCCGCGGCGGCCGCGGCGCCGGCCGCGCGTGCGGTGGCGCGCCGATGATCGACGCGCTCGTCGCGGGCCTGCGCTACCGGCTCGGCGCGATGTGGCGCAAGCCGCGCGTCGACCTGCCGCTGCTCGGCGGCCTGCTGCTGCTGATGGGTGTCGGCCTCGCGACGCTGTACAGCGCGAGCGACCTCGACCGCGGCCAGCTCGTCTCGCAGGCGCTGCGCTTCGCGCTCGGCCTCGTGCTGATGGCCGTGCTCGCACGGATACCGCCGCTGACGCTGCGCAACTGGACGCCGTGGCTCTACGCCGGCAGCGTCGCGCTGCTGCTCGCGGTCGCGCTGCTCGGCGAAGGCCGCGGCGCGCACCGCTGGCTCGACCTGCGCGTCGTGCGCTTCCAGCCGTCGGAGCTCCTGAAGCTGACGATGCCGATGATGGCCGCCTGGTATCTGAACGGCCGGCCGCTGCCGCCGAGCTGGTCGACGCTCGGCGTCGTCGGCGTGCTGATCGCGATTCCGGCCGCGCTGATCGCGAAGCAGCCGGACCTCGGCACCGCGCTGCTCGTCGCCGCGAGCGGCGCGTTCGGCGTGTTCCTGTCCGGCCTCGCCTGGTGGCGCATCGGCCTGCTGTTCGGCGCGCTCGCCGCGGCGGTGCCGGTCGGCTGGCACTTCCTGCACGACTATCAGAAGAACCGCGTGCTGACGCTGCTCGATCCCGAAGCCGATCCGCTCGGCAACGGCTGGCACATCATCCAGTCGAAGATCGCGGTCGGTTCCGGCGGCCTGTGGGGCAAGGGCTGGCATCAGGGCACGCAGTCGCGGTTGGAGTTCCTGCCCGAGCACACGACCGACTTCATCTTCTCGGTCTACGCCGAGGAATGGGGCCTGGTCGGCGTGCTGCTGCTGCTCGCGCTGTACGTGTTCATCATCGCGCGCTGCCTGTGGATCGCGGCGGAGGCGAAGGACACCTACGCGCGCCTGCTCGCCGGCGCGATCAGCATGTCGCTGTTCGTCTACGTGATCGTCAACGGCGGCATGATCACCGGCATGCTGCCCGTGGTCGGCGTGCCGCTGCCGCTGATCAGCTACGGCGGCACCTCGGCGGTGTCGCTGCTGGCCGGATTCGGCGTGCTGATGTCGATCCACGCGCACCGCAAGACCGTCGCTGCGTAGCCGCCGCGCGATGCTACATTAGGCGCCATGCCCGTTCGTCGCCGCGCTCCGCGCGTCCAGTCCGTCGCTCTTTCGGTCTGCCTCGCCGGTTGCGCCCCCGCCTTCGCCTCGACCGGCGAGGCGCCGGCGCCGCGTGCGGAGCTGCGCGCGTTCGCGGCCGACGTCGCCGCGTCCGGCGGCCCGGCCGAGGCCGAGGTGCTGGCGACGCTCGAGCACGCGAAGGTGCAGCAGAGCATCCTCGACGCAATCGCGCGTCCGGCCGAGGCGACGAAGCCGTGGAAGGACTATCGCCCGATCTTCGTGACCGACAAGCGCATCGCCGACGGCGTCGCGTTCTACCGCACGAACCGCGAGCTGCTCGAGCGCATCGGCCGCGAGTACGGCGTGCCGCCGGAGATCGTCGTCGCGATCGTAGGCGTCGAATCGAGCTACGGCCGCATCTCCGGCAAGTACCGCGTCGTCGACGCACTGTCGACGCTCGCGTTCCGCTACCCGCCGCGCGCCGCGTTCTTCCGCGGCGAGCTGAAGCAGCTGTTCCTGCTCGAGCGCGACCGGCTGGCGTACCCGATCGACGAGATCCGCGGCTCGTACGCCGGCGCGATGGGCTGGGGCCAGTTCATGCCGACCAGCATCGCGAAATGGGCGAAGGACGAGGACGGCGACGGCCGCATCGACCTGTGGAGCTCGCTGCCGGACATCGCCGCGAGCGTCGCGAACTACTTCGCCGAGCACGGCTGGCGCGCCGGTGCGCCGGTCGCGGTGCGCGCGCAGCCGGCCGCGGACGCGCGCGCGATCCAGCCGCAGGGCTCGGAGCCGGTGTACCCGCTGCAGCAGCTCGAAGCCTGGGGCTACGCGCCGGTCGCGCACGTCGAGGCGGACACGCCGTCGACGCTGCTGACGCTCGACGGCGACAACGGGCCGGAGTATTGGCTCACGTTCGCGAACTTCTACGCGATCACGCGCTACAACCGCAGCCCGCTGTACTCGATGGCGGTCTGGCAGCTCGCGCAGGCGATCGCGGCCGGAGCCGCGTCGCCGCCGCCATGAGGATGGCGCGTGCGTTGAGCGCGCTCGGCCTCGCGGCGCTCGTCGCCGCCTGCGCCGGGCATCGGCCGCGGCCCGGCGCGGCGGCGCCGGCGTCCGCCGCGCCGCGTTCCGCGCGCGCGATCGCCGAGACCTCGCGCGCGCAGTCCGAGCGCTATCGCCAGGATGCCGACGGCGGGCCGGCGGCTCCGCCGATCGACGTCAGCCGGATTCCCGAGCCGGTGCCGAAGGCCGAGCCGCTCTCGCGCTACGGCAACAAGGAGACCTACAGCGTGCTCGGCCGCACGTACCATCTGATGCCGAACGCGAGCGGCTACGTCGAGCGCGGCATCGCCTCGTGGTACGGCAACAAGTTCCACGGCTACATGACCTCGACGTTCGAGCCGTACGACATGTACGCGTTCACGGCCGCGCACAAGACGCTGCCGCTGCCGAGCTACGCGCGCGTGACGAACCTCGAGAACGGCAAGAGCGTCGTCGTGCGCGTCAACGACCGCGGGCCGTTCCACGAGAACCGCCTGATCGACCTCTCCTACGCCGCGGCGGTCAAGATCGGCGTCTGGCCGAAGGGCACCGGTCTCGTCGAGGTGCGTGCGATCGATCCGGCTCGGCCGGAGCTGCCGCCGACGCAGCTCGCCTCGGCCGCTGCGCCTGCGTCCGTGCCGACCGCGTCCGCTCCGGCGGTCTCCGCCGCGAGGCCGGCCGCGGCCGAGGCGCCGCGCATCTATCTGCAGCTCGGCGCGTTCGGCGAGCGCGGCAACGCCGAGCGCGCCGCGGCGGCGGCCGAGCGCGCCGGCATCGACCGCGTCGGCATCGAATCCGTCGTCGTCGCCGGACGCACGGTCCATCGCGTGCGCATCGGGCCGCTCGCCGACGTCGACGCGGCCGACGCGATGACCGCGCGCGTCGAGCGGCTCGGCCTCGGCGCGCCGCGCGTCGCGATCGAGCGCTAGAAAAACGCGCGATGAACGCACGGCATACCGCGGCGTGCGCCGGCGCATCGGGCGGATGTTTTGCGCGGGAGGCTCTGCGACAATCGACGCTTTATTTCCCGAGCAGGACCGAATCTCCGCAATGACGCCGTCCGTCCCGATCCGGCTGCTGTTCGCCGCCGCGCTGACGCTCGCTTTCGCCGTCGACGCCGCCGAGGCGCGCACGAAGACGCACGCCCAATCGCATCCGCAACCCGCGCCGGCCGCACCGGCTCCGGCCACGGCTCCGCCGGCCCCGTCGCCGGCCGCGCCGGCGCCGCAGCCGGCCGCAACGCCGGCGCCGGCGCCGAACACGAACCTGCCGACGCCGCAGCCGGTCGCGAAACCGACGCCGGCGCCGGCGCCCGGCTCGCCGGATGCGGCCGGACCGGTGCCGCCGCCGCCGTCGATCGACGCGAAGAGCTGGGTGCTGATGGACTACGCGAGCGGCCAGGTGCTCGCCGCGAGCAACATGGACTTGCGCGTCGCGCCGGCGTCGATCACGAAGGTCATGACCTCGTACGTCGTGTCCGCGGAGCTCGCGCGCGGCAAGATCCATCTCGACGATCCGGTCACGATCAGCGAGCACGCCTGGCGCGCCGGCGGCGCCGGCACCGACGGCTCGACGAGCTTCCTGCAGCTGAACAGCCAGGTCGCGCTGAAGGATCTGCTCTACGGCATGATCATCCAGTCCGGCAACGACGCGGCGATCGCGCTCGCCGAGCACACGGCCGGCGCCGAGGACACGTTCGCGCAGCTGATGAACCAGTACGCCGCGCGGCTCGGCATGAACGGCACGCACTACGTCGATTCGAGCGGCCTGCCGAACCCGGACCACTACACGACCGCGCACGACATCGCGCTGCTCGCGCGCGCGCTGATCCACGACTATCCCGACGAGTACAAGATCTACGCGGTCAAGGATTTCGAGTGGAACGGGATCAAGCAGCACAATCGCAACACGCTGCTCTGGCGCGACGCGAGCGTCGACGGCATCAAGACCGGGCACACGGCCGAGGCCGGCTTCTGCCTGGCGACATCGGCGCTGCGCGGCGAGCAGCGCCTGATCGCGGTCGTCATGGGCGCGCCGAGCGAGAAGCAGCGCGCCGACGACAACCAGGCGCTGCTGAACTACGGCTTCCGCTTCTTCGAGACGCACAAGCTCTACGCCGCCGCGAAGCCGCTCGCGAGCCCGGAGCTGTGGAAGGGCGCGGTCGCGAACCTGCCGCTCGGCGTCGCCGACGACGTGCTGGTCACGTTCCCGCGCGGCCGCTACGCGGATCTGAAGGCGAGCGTCGAGCTGCCCTCGCGACTGGTCGCGCCGATCGCGAAAGGACAGCAGGTCGGCCGCCTGACCGTGCAGCTCGACGGCAAGACGCTGGCCGAGCGGCCGCTGGTCGCGCTCGCCGACGGCGGCGAGGGCGGCTTCTTCAAGCGCCTGACCGACGGCGCCTGGATGTGGTTCAAAGGCAGCGCCGGGCCGGACGTGTCCACGGCTGCGCCGAAGAGCGACTAGCGCGCCGCGGCGGATGCCGCGTCCGCGCCGCCGCGGCGGTTCCGGGCACGGCGCCGGCGTCGGTTGAGAAAGCGCGCCGCGGGCGCGATATCAGCGTCGACGCGCGCCGAGCAGCGGCCGCCTCGCTCGACAGGGAGACCGATGAAAGACCTCGACGACATCCAGGCGCAGAATCCGCAGCAGGGCTTTCAGTTCCCCGGCGTGTTCGAGATCACCGCGATGGGCAGCGCCGTCGCGCAGCTCGAGACGCGCGTGCCGGAGATTCTCGAGCGCATCGGTCTCAGCGTGCTCGCCGGTTCGCAGCGTCAGCGCCCGTCGCGAGAAGGCAACTACGTCTCGGTCTCGGTCAGCTTCACCTGCCCGACGCGCGAGAAGTACGACGAGGCGCACCAGGCGCTGCGCGCGGATCCCGGCATCCGCTGGACGCTGTAGCGGCGTCGCGGCTCGACCGGAGGCAGCGGTCACCGTGCGCTGCGCGCTCGGCGCGCTCCCGCCGGCCGGCGGCTCGGCACGGCCGGCGCGCCGGCGGCGAGCCGCAGCGCTTCGATTTCGCGGCCGGTCCGCACCAGGTCGTCGAAGTAGGCCGCGTCGAGCTCCGGGTCGCGTACCGCTTCCATTCGGCGCTCGCGGTTCCGCGGCGCCGCCCATTGCGATCGAATTCGGCGGACCCATATGCGCACGATGAACAGACCGCTGCGGGTGCGCCGACTCGGCCGCCGTCCTTACGAGCCCGTCTGGCGCGCGATGCAGGCGTTCACGGACGGCCGCGCGGCGGACACCGCCGACGAGCTCTGGGTGCTCGAGCACGACCCGGTGTTCACGCTCGGCCAGGCCGGCAAGTGGGAGCACGTGCTGATGCCGGGCGAAATTCCGGTCGTCGCGGTCGATCGCGGCGGGCAGGTGACCTATCACGGGCCGGGACAGATCGTCGCGTACCCGCTGTTCGACCTGCGCCGGCTCGGCATCGGCGTGCGCGAGCTCGTGCACCGGATCGAGCAGGCGATCATCGACACGCTGGCGAACTGGAACATCGGCGCCGAGCGCCGCGACGGCGCGCCCGGCGTCTACGTCGCCGGCGCGAAGATCGCCGCGCTCGGCCTGCGCGTGCGCCGCGGCTGCACGTTCCACGGCCTCGCGTTCAACGTCGCGATGGATCTCGAGCCGTTCCGGCGCATCAATCCGTGCGGCTATCAGGGTCTCGCGGTGACGCAGGTGCTAGACTTCGGCGGACCGGGTTCGCCGGCCGACGTGGAAGCGGTTCTGGTCGCCGAGCTCGCGCGCCAGTTCGGGTACGCTGTCGTTCCCGCGGCCGGCGAAATCCCCCTGCCATCGATCCGCGCCGATGCCGGCGCCGTCCTGCCCGCATGAGCGAAAGCGCGAAGACCATTCCCCTGACCGTCGTCGACAAGCAGCTCGGCGAAGACAAGATCGCGCGCAACCGCGCTGCGTTCACCGCGGCGCCGATGCTGCGCAAGCCGGGCTGGATCCGCGTGCGCATCCCGCCCGGCAACGCGGTCGCGGCGCTGAAGGCGAAGCTGCGCGAGAACCGGCTCGTCACGGTCTGCGAGGAAGCGTCCTGTCCGAACATCCACGAATGCTTCGGCAAGGGCACCGCGACGTTCATGATCCTCGGCGAGGTCTGCACGCGGCGCTGCTCGTTCTGCGACGTCGCGCACGGCCGGCCGAAGCCGCCCGATCCGCTCGAGCCGGCGCATCTCGCCGCGACGATCCGCGACATGGGCCTGCGCTACGTCGTCATCACCTCGGTCGACCGTGACGACCTGCGCGACGGCGGCGCCGCGCATTTCGCCGCGTGCGTGCGCGCCGTGCGTTTCGAGAACCCGGGCATCCGCATCGAGATCCTGACGCCGGACTTCCGCGGCAAGGGCCGCATGGAGCGCGCGCTCGAGGCGCTCGCCGGCGACCCGCCGGACGTGTTCAACCACAACCTCGAGGCGCCGCGCGCGCTGTATCGCGAGGTGCGGCCCGGCGCCGACTACGACTGGTCGCTGGACCTGCTCGAGCGCTTCAAGGCGCAGCATCCGGATGTGCCGACGAAGTCCGGCATCATGCTCGGGCTCGGCGAGACGCTCGCCCAGGTCGAGGAGACATTGAACGATCTGCGTGCGCACGCGGTCGACATGGTGACGATCGGCCAGTACCTGCAGCCGAGCCCGCACCATCATCCGGTGCTGCGCTACTGGACGCCGGACGAGTTCGCCGCGCTCGAGGCGCTCGGCCGCCGGCTCGGCTTCGCGCACGTCGCGGCCGGGCCGATGGTGCGGTCGTCCTATCACGCGGACCAGATGGCGCATGCGGCAGGCTACGTAGAGGTGGCCTGAGGCGCCGGGCCGAAGCCACGAGACGGCGCGCCGCGTTCGCGGCGGCGCGCGCCGAGACGAATTGGAGAACATGATGCGGAAGCTGCTGTTGACCGTTGCGCTGACCGCCCTCGTCGGGTCCGTGTTCGCGAAGCCCACGCCGGACGCAGGCACTCCGCTGCTGAAGGCGACGCCGTCGCAGGCGGAAGCCGCGATCTGGGCGACGCGCTTCCTGACGCGCTTCCACTACAAGCCTACGCCGCTCGACGACGCGATGTCCGCGCAGATCTTCGACCGCTACCTCGACGCGCTCGACGGCGACCGGCTGTTCTTCCTGCAGTCCGACGTCGACCGCTTCGCCGGATACCGCGACAAGCTCGACGACGCGATCTACGACAAAGACCTCGGCGTGCCGTTCGCGATCTTCAACCTCTACGAGCAGCGCGTCGGCGAGCGCGTCACGTACGCGCGCGCGCTGCTCGCGAAGGGCTTCGACTTCAGCGTCGACGAGACCTATCAGTACGAGCGCGAGAAGGCTCCGTGGGCGAAGAGCGAGGCCGAGGTCGACGACCTCTGGCGCAAGCGCGTCAAGAACGACTGGCTGCGGCTGAAGCTCGCCGGCAAAGCCGACAAGGACATCCGCGACACGCTCGACAAGCGCTACGGCAACTATCTCGACCGCGTGCGCCAGCTCAACGGCGAGGACGTGTTCCAGACGTTCATGAACGCGTACGCGTCGTCGATCGAGCCGCACACGAATTATCTCGGGCCGCGCGCGTCGGAGAACTTCGACATCTCGATGAAGCTCTCTCTCGTGGGCATCGGCGCGGTGCTCCAGCGCGACGACGACTACACGGCGATCCGCGAGATCGTGCCGGGCGGGCCGGCCGCGCTGTCCGGCAAGCTGAAGGTCGGCGACCGCATCGTCGGCGTCGGCCAGGGCGACCACGGGCCGATCACCGACGTGATCGGCTGGCGCCTCGACGACGTCGTCGACAAGATCCGCGGCGCGAAGGACACCGTCGTGCGCCTCGAGATCCTGCCCGCCGACGCGGGTCCGGACGGCAAGCACCTGACGCTCGCGCTGACGCGCAAGAAGGTCAGCATCGAGGAGCAGGCCGCGAAGAAGTCGGTCATCGACGTCAAGGACGGCGACCGCACGCGCCACGTCGGCGTGATCTCGCTGCCGACGTTCTACCAGGACTTCGACGCGCGCCGCCGCGGCGACAAGGACTACAAGAGCGCGACGCGCGACGTCGAGCGGCTGCTCGGCGAGCTCAAGCGCGACAAGGTCGACGGCGTCATCGTCGACCTGCGCAACAACGGCGGCGGCTCGCTGGCCGAGGCGACCGACCTGACCGGCCTGTTCATCGACAAGGGACCGGTCGTGCAGGTCCGCAACGCCGGCGGCCAGGTCGAGGCCGAAGAGGACACGACACCGGGCATGGCCTGGGACGGTCCGCTCGCGGTGCTCGTGAACCGCGCGTCGGCGTCGGCCTCGGAGATCTTCGCGGCCGCGATCCAGGACTACGGCCGCGGCGTCATCATCGGCGAGCCGACGTTCGGCAAGGGCACGGTGCAGAACCTCGTCGATCTCGACGACGTCGCGCACAACGAGAAGCCGACGTTCGGCGAGGTCAAGATGACGATCGCGCAGTTCTTCCGCATCAACGGCGGCTCGACGCAGCTGCGCGGCGTCACGCCGGACATCGACTTCCCGCTGACCGTCGACGCGAAGGACTTCGGCGAGTCGAGCTACGACAACGCGCTGCCGTGGACCTCGATCGCGCCGGCGGATTACCAGCCGGTCGCCGACCTGAAGCCGATCCTGCCGATGCTCGCCGAGCGCCACGGCGCGCGCACCGCGAAGAACGCGGAGTGGCAGAACTTCGAGGCCGAGCTCGCCGACCTGCGCAAGCTGCGCGAGCAGAAGACGATCTCGCTGAACGAGCAGGTGCGGCGCAAGGAGCGCGACGAGCAGGAGGCCAAGCGCAAGCAGCGCGACGCGGTCACCGCGGATTCGACGCCGACGCCGGCGGCGACACCGAACGCGGACCCGGCGGCGGACACCGACCGCAAGATCGCGACCGACGCCGGCGCGAAGCCGAACGCCGGGGCGGCGCCCGCGGCCGCGCCGCCGAAGCGCACCGGTGACGGCGAAGACGGCCTGCAGGACGACGGTCTGCAGCCCGACGAGCGCAGCCTCAGCAGCGACCTGAAGCGCGAGAAGGAAGCCAAGGACAAGCGCGACGTCGTGCTCGACGAGGCCGCGCACGTGCTGACCGACGAAGTCGACCTGATCCGCACCGACACGAAGCTCGCCGCGCGCGTGCTGCCGTACGGCATCGTGCCGCCGACGCAGGTCGACTGAAGCCGCGCGGCGCGGCGGCCACTCGTCGCCGCGCCGCGTCGATGCGCGCCGCCGCTCAGGCGGCGCCGTAGCGCCGGCGCAGGAACTCGAAGTACGCGCGCAGGCCCTGCGCCTCGCCGCCGCGCGGCCGGCCAGGCTTGTCCGCGTCGTTCCACGAGTACACGTCGAGGTGCGCCCAGGCCTGCGTCTCGGCGACGAAGCGCTCGAGGTACAGCGCGGCGGTGATCGCGCCGGCGTGGCGCGACGCGCCGGCGTTCGCGAGATCGGCGACCGAGGACTCGAGCATCGTCAGGTACGGCCGCCACAGCGGCAGCCGCCAGAGCGGGTCGCGCGTGCGCTGCGCGGCCTCGAGCAGGCCGTTCGCGACGTCGTCGCGGTTCGCGAACAGCGCCGGCAGCTCCGGCCCGAGCGCGACGCGCGCGGCGCCGGTCAGCGTCGCGAAGTCGAGGATCAGGTCCGGCTTCTGCTCGGTCGCGTAGGCGAGCGCGTCGCAGAGCACGAGCCGGCCTTCGGCGTCGGTGTTGTCGACCTCGACGCTGAGCCCGGCGCGCGTGACGACGACCTCGCCGGGCCGGTACGCGTCGCCGGCGACCGCGTTCTCGACCGCCGGCACGAGCAGGCTGAGGCGCACCGGCAGCTTCGCGGCGAGCACGAGCCCGGCCAGCGCGATCGCGTGCGCGGCGCCGCCCATGTCCTTCTTCATCCAGCGCATGCCGTCGGCCGTCTTCAGGTCGAGCCCGCCGGTGTCGAAGCAGACGCCCTTGCCGACCAGCACGAGGTGCGGCGCGTCGGCCGGCCCGTGCGTCAGCTCGGCGAGGCGCGGCGCGCGTGGGCTCGCGCGGCCGACCGCATGGATCGTCGGAAAATTCGCTTCGAGCAGCGCGCCGCCGACCCATTCGCGGTAGCGCGCGCCGTGGCGCTCGGCGAGTGCGCGGACCTCGGCGGCGAGCTCGGCCGGGCCGAGGTCCTCGGTCGGCGTGTTGACGAGGTCGCGCACGCGATAGGCCGCCTCGGCCATCGCGGCCGCGCGCGCGGCGGCCGCCGCGTCGACGACGAGCGCCGCCGGCCGCCGCGACGGCTTGCGATAGCGCGTGAACTGGTACGCGCCGAGCGCCCAGCCGAGCGCGACGTCGGCCGCGTCGAGCGCGAGGCCGCGCGGATCGAGCGCGTAGCGGCCCTCCGGCAGGCGCAGCGGCAGGCTCGCGAGCCCGAACAGCGCGTCGCGGCGGTCGGTGCCGGCGAGCACCGCGAGCACCGCGCCGTGCGCGTCGGGCAGCGCGAGGAAGCGGCCCGGCTCGCCGGCGAACGCGTGCGCCTCGCACCAGCGCCGCGCCGCGCCGCCGAGCGCGCCGACGACGGCCGCGAAATGTCCGCGGTCGACCGCGATCAGCGGCGTCGCCGCGGCGGGCGACTCGTTCGTGACCCATGCATCCATCGTGCGCTCCTACGTCGTTGCGACGCCGGCACGACGGCCGTGCGGCGCCGGCGCGCGGCGGATCCCGCGCGTCAGGTGTTGCGTTCGATCCAGTCGGCGAGTGCGCCGAGGCTGCCGATTTCGAGATCGGGCTGGAACCCGCGGCTCCCGGCCGGCAGCAGCGCCTCGGCCTGCGCGCTCCAGGTGCGCGCGTCGCGATTGAGCCAGGCCGTGCGCAGGCCGGCCGCGCGCGCGCCGGCGACGTCGAGCCGCGGATCGTCGCCGACGTGCAGCACGTGCTCCGGCGCGACGCCGAGCCGCGCGCAGGCCGCGTGGAAGATCTCCGGCGCCGGCTTCGCGACGCCGATCTCGCGCGCGGACACGCAGTGCGCGAAGTGCGCGCGCAGGCCGATGCGTTCGAGGTCGGCGTTGCCGTTCGACACGCTGACCAGCGGCAGCCGTGCCGACAGCGTGCGCAGCGCCGGCCGCGTGTCTTCGTAGCATTCGACGCGGTTGCGCGCCGCGTGATAGATCTCGAACGCGTCGGCGACGTGCTCGACGCCGGCGTCGCAGGCCGCGAACGCGCGCTCGAGCGTCAACATGCGCTGTGCGGTGAAATCGTGGGCGAGGTCCGGGCGTTCAGACGCGACCTGCTCGCGCAACGCGCGCAGCGCGTCGATCGGCCAGCGCGCGGCGACCGCAGCGTGATGCCGGCGCAGCCACGCGTCGAGGCAGCGCTCGGCCTGCTCGATCGCCGGATCGACCGGCCACAATGTATCGTCGAGATCGAGCGAGACCGCGAGGATGCGCATCGGCCGCGCGCGGCTCAGCCGCCGCTGCCGCTCGCGCCGCCGCTGACGTTGCCGAACGAGGCCGCGGGCGCGGCCGACTGATGCGGCGCGTCGGCCTTCGCGGTCTTCGTGTTCGCTTTCTTCTTCGGCGCGTCGGCCTTCGCGAGCGCCTTCGCCGGCTCGGCCTTCTTCTTCGCCGCGGCGGACTTCGCCGCGTCGGCTTTCGCGACCGCCTTCGGCTCGGCCTTCTTCGACGGTTCGGCTTTCGCGACGACCGTCGCCGGCTCGGCCTTCTTCGCCGCGGCCGTGCGCTGTGCGGCTTCGGCCTTCTTCGCCTCGGCACGCGCGAGGTTCTCGCGCGCGGCCTGCGTCGATTCGGCGGTCGGTGCGATGCGGTTCTTCGCCTCGAGCGTCGCACGCGGCGCCGCGACCGGCGCCGGCGTCGGCGCGGGTGCGGCCGAAGCGAGCGTCGCCGCGGCGACCGCCGCCGCATCACGGCCGACGTGCGCGTCGATGAACGCCATGCGCTGCTCGTTCTTCGCCATGACGGCGCCGGCGTCCGCGTACGGCGTCAGCTCGTGCCTGCGCAGGATGTCCTTCGCGGCCGGCGTCTCGAGGAACGCGAGGAAGCGATCGATCGCCGGCTGCTTCGGCGAATCGACGCGCTCGGCGAGATAAAGCGTGATGTAGAGCGGATAGCTGCCGTCGCCGACCGTCGCGGTCGTCGCGCCGACGCCCTCGACGCTGAGCATCTTGACGCCCTTGTTCGCGTAGGTGTTCGCCATCGTCGACAGGCCGAGGCCGGCCGGGTCGAGC
>DASWOS010000420.1:0-1531 GCA_036398645.1 Dokdonella sp.
CGCTGAGCGTCATGACTTGGTTCGTGCCGACCAGGCGGACCTGCATGCCGCCGACGAATTCGCTCTTGTTCATCTTCCGACCTCCTTTGCGCGAGCGGAACCAGTGTAGCGCTCGCCACCGCGCCGGCGCACGGCGCCCCGGCGAGGTTTTTCGGCCGTGCCGACGCGCGCGCTCCGGATTCGCGCGTGCGTACCGCTCCTCGTGCCTGCACCGGACGTCGACGGCCGGCGCGTCCGTGCAGCGTGGCCTCGCACGCAGCGGAACCGCGCCGCCGTGCCGCCGTCAGAAGGCGCGGAACGCAGCGATCGCGCGCTCGATGCCGGCGTCGTCGACGTCGAGGTGCGTGACGAGCCGCACGCTCGGCAGATAGCCGATGCTCGCGCGAACGCCGTGCGCGTGCAGATGCGCGTCGAGCGCGCGCAGGCGCTCCGGTGCGACGTCGACGAACACCATGTTCGTGTAATGGCCCGAGACGCGGACGCCGCGTGCGTCGCGCAGGCCGTCGGCGAGCCGCGCCGCGCGCGCATGGTCGTCGGCGAGGCGGGCGACGTGGTGATCGAGCGCGTACAGACCCGCTGCGGCGAGAATGCCGGACTGGCGCAGGCCGCCGCCGAGCATCTTGCGCCAGCGTTTCGCGTCGCCGATCAGCGCCGCCGCGCCGACGAGCACCGAGCCGACCGGCGCGCCGAGCCCCTTCGACAGGCAGACCGAGACGCTGTCGAACGGCGCGGCGAGCTCGCGCGCGGAGCGTCCGCTCGCGACCGCCGCGTTGAACAGCCGTGCGCCGTCGAGGTGCACGGCGAGCCCGTGCGCGCGCGCCCAATCCGCGGCCTCGACGACGTAGTCCTGCGGCAGCACGCGGCCGTGCCAGGTGTTCTCGAGCGCGAGCAGGCGCGTGCGCGCGAAATGCGGATCGTCCGGCTTCAGCGCGCGCCGCAACGCGTCGAGCGGCAACGTGCCGTCCGCAGCGTGCGCGATCGGCTGCGGCTGGATCGAGCCGAGCACGGCCGCGCCACCGCCCTCGTACTTGTACGTGTGCGCGTCCATGCCGACGAGGTACTCGTCGCCGCGCCCGCAGTGGCTCATCAGCGCGATCAGGTTGCTCTGCGTGCCGCTCGGCACGAACAGGCCGGCGTCGAAGCCGAGCTCGGCGGCGACGCGGCGCTCGAGCGCCGCGACGGTCGGGTCCTCGCCGTAGACGTCGTCGCCGACTTCGGCCGCGGCCATCGCCGCACGCATCGCCGCGGTCGGTTTCGTCACGGTGTCGCTGCGCAGATCGATGGTCATCGCCGGGCCTTCGCGGGGAGACCGCAAGCGTAACGAGCGTGCACGCGCGTGCGCCAGCCCATGTCGCGAGCTGCGCCGCGTCACGCCGCAGCGCGACGCGCGCGGCGGCGATTCAGTAGCCGACCGTGAAGCGCTCGCGGTGGTGCGCCGGCGTCTCGATCTCGTCGACGAGCGCGACCGCATAGTCTTCGAACGAGATGCGGCTGCTGCCGTCGTCGCCGACCAGCAGCTGATCCTTGCCGA
>DASWOS010000421.1:0-5784 GCA_036398645.1 Dokdonella sp.
TCGAACGGGAAGCGGCCCTGCTTCCACAGCTCGATCAGCTGCGGGATGAACACGTCGGCGACGCTGTCGCCCTCGATGATGCCGCGCACCGTGCGCCCGAACAGGATGCCGTTCATGTCGAGGCTGACCTCGGTGCCGAGCGGCGCGACGCCGATCACGCCGCAGACGCCGGTCAGGCGCAGACAGTCCACCGCCTGGCGCGCGACCTTCGGCAGGCCCGTGCACTCCAGCGAGTACTGCGCGCCGTCGCCGGTCAGCGCCTGGATCGCGGCGACCGCGTCCTCCCTGCCCGCGTCGATCACGTGCGTGGCGCCGAGCTCGCGCGCGAGCGCGAGCCGCTGCGCGTTGAGGTCCACGACGATGATCCGTGCGCAGCCGACCACGCGCGCGGCCATCGTCGCGGCGAGGCCGACCGAGCCGGCGCCGAAGATCGCGATCGAGGTGCCGGCACCCGGCTTCAGCGCATTGATGACCGCGCCGGCGCCGGTCTGGATGCCGCAGCCGAGCGGGCCCATCAGCTCCAGCGGCACGTCGTCGGCGATCTTGACCACGTTGCGCTCGGTCGCGAGCGCGTATTCGCCGAATGAGGATTGCGAGAAGAAGCACGCGCTGACGCGCCCGCCGTGCGCATCGCGGCACGGGCTCGTGCCGTCCGGTCGGCCGCCGCTGAAGTTGCGGCCGTACAGATCGTTGCAGTAGCCGTAGCGGCCGGCCTGACAGTTCGCGCAGGCGCCGCAGCTCGCGTAGCTCAGCACGACGTGGTCGCCCGGCTTGACCTTGGTGACCGCCGCGCCGACCTTCGCGACCACGCCCGAGCCCTCGTGGCCGAGCACGGCCGGCAGCGGCGTCGGGAAGTACTGGTCGCGCACGACGAGGTCGGTGTGGCACATGCCGACCCCGGCGATCCGCACCAGCACCTCGTCCGCGCGCGGGTCCTCGAGCTCCACCGGCTCGATCCGGAACGCACCGCCCTTCTCGCGGACCACTGCAGCCTTGATTCGTGTCACGGTCGTCGTTCCTCCGCCCTGCCTCGGTGCCGCGTCCCGTGCGGGAGCGGCTGGTGCCGGCAAGGGTAGGAACCGGACGCCCGGCGCGGTATGGCTCGCGGCGACAAGCGCGACCTTCACGTCTATCCGCGTACGTCTCGCGGCGCAGCACGGCGAACGCTGCGCGGCGCGCCCACCCGCGCGCGCGCGATGCCGCGGCGCATCGGCCGCGCACGGAGATGTCGGCGCCGACAGCAGGCCGCCGTCCTCGGCCTCGCCGCATCATCGATCGTCACACGACGTCGTTCGCGCACCGCGGGCGCACGACGCCGCGGACGCACCGGCGCAGGACTTGGGGGCCGCGTCGCGATCGCTGCGACGGCTCCGACGGCGCGCATCTAGGAAGCTGCGTCAGCCGCGGCCGCACGACGCGACGGACATCGGCGAAGCTCGACGCGAGACGCTCAGGCGCTGAATCCGCCGTCGATGTTGTACACGCTGCCGGTCACGTACGCCGCCGCGTCCGAAGTCAGATAGCCGACCAGGGCCGCGACCTCGTCCGGAGTCGCGTGGCGGCGAATCGCGAGATGGCCGTGCAGCTCCGCCGCGTCCGGTCCGTCGCTCGGGTTGCGTTCCGTTTCGGTCGGGCCCGGCTGCACCAGGTTCGCGGTGATGCCGCGCGCGCCGAGGTCGCGCGCGAGGCCGCGGACCATGCCGACGAGCGCCGCCTTGCTGGCCGCGTAGAGCGTGGCGCCGTCGGCGGGCGTGCGCGCGGCCATGATGCTGCCGATGATCACGATGCGCCCGTCGTCGCGCATGACGCGCGCGGCGGCGCGCGCGGCGAGGAACGGCGAGCGCACGTTCAACGAGAAGACGTCGTCGAATGCCTCGAGCACGTAGTCGCCGAGCGGCCCGCCGATCGCCGTGCCGGCGTTCACGACCAGAATGTCGAGCCGGCCGAACCGCGCCGTCACCGCGGCCACCGCCTCGTCGGCGGCGGTCAACCGGCCGGCATCGAGCGGCAACGCGACGATCTCGCTCGTTCGAGCGAGCGATCGGACGAGCGCCTCGGCGTCTTCCGCGCGACTTCTGTAGGTGAAGCAGACGCGCACCCCGTCGGCGGCCAGACGGCGCGTGATCGCCCCGCCGATGCCGCGGCTGCCACCGATGACCAGCGCGACCTTGTGTTTTTCGTCGTCCACGAACCGTGCGCCCCTCGACCGAGCCGTCCACGGACACTCCGCGATTCGGCCGGCGAGATCATGCCGGCGCATGCCCGCGTGCCGGCGGCCGGACGTCCGTCGCGTTCGCCGCCGATGTCAGCCGATCTTCACGAACGACTCGGCCGTGCGCGCCCCGCCACGGTCAGCCCGGCGATCATCGGGACGATGCGCGCCCGTGCGCTTTTCGCGGTGGCGGTATCAGGTCTGCGAGCCCCGACGCACCGACGCCACAAACGGCACCGCAATCACGAGGTACGCCGCGGTGGAATGCACCGCGACCTCGTGCGCGGCGCCGGCGAGGCGCCGCGGCAGGCAGATGCCGCCGGCGGGCAACGGAGTGGAGCACGCCGAGCGCGGTGAACGTGACGCCGCGCAGCACGGTCGCGGCGGCGCGTCGCGGCCGGCGCTCGATCGAGGCGACGAAGTGGGCGGAGCGGCGAAGTGACGATGAAGCCGTTGCGAGCGCGACGACCGCCGATTCGGGCAGGCCCTGCCCTTCCGCGGCGCGCAGCGCGGCGACGCGGTCCGGCGCGACGCCGAACTGGGTCGCGAGCCGTGCACCATCGCGCGGAAGACGCTGAAGATCACAGCGGCCGCCTGCCGCGCCGGTGTCGCTTCGAACGCCTGCGTGACGATGCGGGTCGCGACGAAGCAGGATCGGCGCGCGAACCGCCGGCGGAAGCGTAGGCGCGGTTCGACGGCTCAGGCGCCGCCGGCTTTCGGACGCAGGACGCGGCACACGCCGCCTCAGCGCGCCGGCACCTCGCGGTAGACGTACGCATGCTGCTGGTCGCGCAGCGTCAGCGTGCGCAGATGGCCGTCGCGGCCGGGAACGAAAGCCAGATCCTCGATCTCGCTCGGCGCGGTGCTGACGTAGGCGAAGCCGCCGGCCGCGGCCGCGTCGCGCTTCGCGCCGACCTCGGTCGACCACGGCCCGAAATCGAACAGCGTCGCGCTCCCGCTGCGCTTGACCGTGATCGTGCCGAGCTGCGGATTGACGTAGCGCGCCGCCAGATCGGTGTCCGCCGGCAGCGGCCGCACGATGCGCGCGCGCTGCGCGGCCAGCGTCTCGTCCGCGCGCCTGGATTCCGCCCGCACGTACGCGTCGGCCTCGGGCTTGGCCGCGTAGAGCAGCTCGATCAGCTTGCGGCGGAACGCGGTCGCGAGCGGATAGCCGTTGTCGCCGTTGGTCAGGATCGCCGCGCCGACTCCGGCCTGCGGCACGACGACCCAGCCGCTCTTGTAGCCGTTGACGCCACCGCCGTGGAACACGGTCTCGACGCCGCCGACGCGCTGGATCTCGAGGCCCATGCCGTACCAGCTGTCCTTGCCGGTCGGTACGCCGTGCGCGCGCCGCGCGAGCAGCGCGTCGCGGCTCACCCACTGCCGGCCGTCCGGCAACCGGCCCTGGGTCACCTCGTCGCGGACGTAGATCGCCATGTCGTGAATGCTCGACCACGCCGCGCCGGTCGGCCGGAACGGCAGCAGCGTGGCATTGAGGCCTTGCGGCGCGAAGCCCGTCGCGCCATCGAGCGTGTCCGCGTGCGGCGCCGCGAAGTCGCCGCGGATGCTGCGCGGATCGTCGAACGCGGTGTCCGTCATTCCGAGCGGCGCCCAGACCTGTTCGCGCATCGCGCGATCGTACGCCTGCGCGGGTTCGAGCTGCGGATAGGCGACGTGTCCGGCCACGAAGCCGGCGACCGCGGCGAGCGTGTTGCTGTACTGGAAGGTCGAGCCGAATTCGGTGGTCGGTGCGAGCCGGGCGAGCTGCGCGAATGCGAGCTGCGCGGGCGCGGCCGGATCGACGAAATAGGTCTCGTAGTCGGCGCGCGGCAGACCGGTGCAGGCGCAGACGAGGTGCCGAACCTCGAGCGTGCGCGTGGCGGCCGGGTCGGCGAGCTTCAGGCCCGGAAACAACTCGGTGACCGGCTGGTCCCAGCGCAGCTTGCCCTGATCGACCAGACGCGCGAGCAGCAGCGTCGTCATGCCCTTGGTGTTCGACGCGATCATGAATCGCGTATGCGCATCCACCGGCTCCGGCCGGCCGGCGACGCGCACGCCGAGGCCTTCTTCCAGAACGATCCGGTCGCCGTCGACCAGGGCGATCGCGGCGCCGGGAATGCGCAGCGACTGCATCGACGCGCCGACGAAGCGGCGGAGCTCGGCGATGCGGCCGGCGTCCAGCTCGGCGGGCACGCGGCCGGCCAGATCCTCGACGACGTAGCCCTGCGGAACGACGCTCGCGGTCAGCGTGCCGAGCTCGGCGCTGCGTCGGTCGAGCACCGCGAGCGACGCCTGCGCCGCGATGACGGTCCACCGCGTGCCGAGACGGAACACCGCGGCCACGGACGTCCGGCTCTCGCTGGCGGGCGTGTCGTAATTGAAGATGACGAACTCGTCCCAACCGCGGATCGCGCCGCGCGGCGCGCTGCTCGCGACCGGGTCGGCGAAGCCCGGCCTGACCCTCCGCCAAGCGTCCGCCGCCGCCTGCGCGGCATCCGCCGCGTCGTCCAGCCGCGTGACGTACATGTCGAAACCGGTCTCCGGCGGCCGGATCACGGCGAACGTCTCGCGCCGTTCGACCGACCAGCCGCTCGGCAGCGTCAGGCTCGCGCCGTACAGGTCGACGCGCGACTCCGCGGCGACCGCAGGGCTGCCCGGAACCACCTCCTGCGCAGCGACGAAGCGCGCCTCGTGCACGCACAGAAATGCCAGCGCAGCGACCCACATTGCCCGCACGTTCATTGGCGCCTCCCCTGCCGATGCGGCGATCGAACCTGCGGATCGTACCCCGATCGCGACGCGATACCCGCGCGCGCGGACTCAGGCATCCCCGACAGTCGGCATGCGTCCAGGCACCGAGCCGTATGCGATCGGTGCTCGCGGCCGATGTCGATCGATCGAGACGCGCTCCGCGAGCCGGCCATCGCTCGATTCGCACACCGATCCGTCGGGTGCGCGCCGTTCGCGGCCGGCGCGACGCGCCGACCCGCACGATCGTTCGATCGCGATCTTCAGACGATGCGATCCACCACGCGCACGCGCGTACCGGTGGCGTCGCGGCTGCTTCGCACCGCGTCGACGCATCCACCGCGACGCCGAACGCCTTCTGCACGTCCCGGAGAAAAGAGTGCCGCGCGCGGAATCTTGCCGACCCGATCGGGTCCGGTCCGCTCGGATCGCCGCTTCCGACGAACCGGCGCAGCCCAGCTCCGGACCGCCGATGTCTTCGATGCACGCCTTCGCGTCGCACCGCGCCTCGTGAAGCCGCACTCGCGCGCGGCGATGCGCTCCCGCTCAGAGCGTCTCGACGCTCGCGCGCACGACCGGCGGGCGCAGCTGCGCGAGCCAGTCGTTCGCGTTGGCGACCTGCGCCTCGCGCTTGAACGCGTCGAGTGCGGCGAGGTCGAGTTCGGCGATCGCCCAGCCGCTGTCGAGGTCCGCGCGCGCGGCGACGCCGTCGGACGGAAAGCCGCGGTCGATCGGCGTGTAGATCGCCGCGCGGCCGGTATTGACGTCGAGCGCCGGGCTCCACGGCGCCTCGCCGGCGGTCACCGCGCAGGCGACGTAGACCT
>DASWOS010000422.1:0-8885 GCA_036398645.1 Dokdonella sp.
GATCCGGAGCGAATCGCTCCGGCTTCATTGAAGCTTCTGCGTCAGCGTCGCACCATTCGCGTCGACGACGGTGTGATCCGGAGCGAATCGCTCCGGCTTCATTGAAGCACTCGGGTCCAGGATCGAGGCGATCGTCTGATCGAAGTGATCCGGAGCGAATCGCTCCGGCTTCATTGAAGCTGTTCGCATTCCCAGGCTCGTCGCCTGTCGTCGACATGTGATCCGGAGCGAATCGCTCCGGCTTTCATTGAAGCTCGATCGCTTCGCGATCAAAACGGAGCCGGCTTCCTGGTGATCCGGAGCGAATCGCTCCGGCTTCATTGAAGCCAGGTCTGGATCGAGCAAGTCGACACGTCGGGCCGCGTGATCCGAGCGAATCGCTTCGGCTTCATTGAAGCATGATGCTCTCGCCGATCTGATCTCCGATGCTCGAGGTGATCCGGAGCGAATCGCTCCGGCTTCATTGAAGCCGTATTGGACGACCGGGCGCTCGCCGGCGGCGCATGCGTGATCCGGAGCGAATCGCTCCGGCTTCATTGAAGCGCAGATCGTCCACTCCCCTGTTGCATCTTGGCATGTGATCCGAAGCAAATCGCTTCGGCTTCATTGAAGCCAGATCTCCCGCAGCAGTCCTGATGATCGGCCGCGGTAACCCGGAGCAAATCGCTCCAACTCCTTGGGCGCCTGCTCGATTGAATAATATCAAGGGGGGAATAGTGTGATCCGGAACAAACCGCTCTAGCTTCATGGAAGTAGCGCCGGGATCGCTCGGCGCACGTCGATGGGCACGGAGGGTCCGGAGCGGAGCGCATCGCTTCGCGAAAAACAAAGGGCGCGGATCTCTCCGCGCCCTTCTTCAGCCATCCCTTCTCCGCAGAGCCCTCGGCCAGCGGCCCAGGGCCCCGTCCGAGACCGCTACTGGCCGACGCTGAAGTCCTTGCTCGCGGCCGGCTTGCCGTCGAGCGAGATCTCGACCTTGTAGTTGCCGGCCGGCCAGCCGTCCGGCTTGCTGATGTGGAACGTCGTGACCGCCGGGCCGTTCGGCGAGATCGTCTGATTCGAATCGTTGACGGTCTGGCCGTCCTGATACGTCCACTTCGCCTCGAGCACGGCGGTCGGCGCGGAGCCCGTCGTCGACACGGCGGCGTAGATCGTGTCCTTCGGCGTGAACGTCGTCGTCGGCGAGGTGACCTTCTGGTCGTCGCCGACCGCGGTGCCGAGGTCGACCGAGACGACCGAGACCGGCGAAGCCGCCGGAGCCATCGTCGCCGGAGGCGGCGTCGCCGGGGCCGGGGCGGGGGTCGGCTCCGGAGCGGGCGCGGGCGCCGGCTCTTCCTTCTTGCCGCAGGCGCCGAGCGCGAGCGCGCTGGCCAAAGCGAGGATCAGAGTGACTTGCTGTTTGCGTTGTTGGTTCGTCATCGTCGTAACCTCCACTGTGTCACGCCTGGGGACCCGCGTCCGCGGGCAGCTTGAGAACCTGGCCGGGCTTGATCAGGTCCGGATCGTCGATCTGATCGCGATTCGCCTCGAAGATCGCCTGCCAGCGGTTCGCGTGGCCGTAGAGCTTCTTCGCGATCTTCGACAAGCTGTCGCCCTTCTCGACCGTGTAGGTCTTCGGCGCGCTCGGCGCGGCCGGTGCGGTCGAGGAGACGCCGCTCTGCACGTTGCCGAAATCCGCTTTCGGCGGCGGCGCGACGGTCGTCTCCACGCCGCTCTGCACGTTCGAGAAATCCGGTTTCTTCGGATCGTTGGACATGGTCCGCACTCCTCCTCTCCGCTACGGAAAGCGCACATTAGACGTATGCGCGCTTAACGGCGGGTGAGTACGCGCGTGGCGCTTCGGATTGCGACGCGCGCCTGTGCGGACGGCGTTCTCGCGCCGCGACGCGAAGCTACTGGCGCGCGCCGCGCGGATTCGGCGGCGGCGCTTCGCCGCGGCTGCCGCGCCACGGGTTGATGTCGAGTCCGCCGCGGCGCGTGTAGCGCGCGTAGACGCTGAGCCGGCGCGGACCGCAGCGGCGCTGTACGTCGACGAAGATCCGCTCGACGCACTGCTCGTGGAATTCGGCGTGCTCGCGGAACGAGACGAGGTAGCGCAGCAGTCCCGCGCGGTCGATGCGCGGGCCGGCGTAGCGGATCTGCACGCTGGCCCAGTCGGGCTGGCCGGTGACCGGGCAGTTCGACTTCAGCAGATCCGAAACGAGGCTTTCCTCGACCGGCTCGGCGTCGTCGGCGGCCGCGAGGTGATCCGCGTTCGGCGGGCCGTAGTCGTCGATCGCGACCGGCAGCGCGTCGATCGACTCGCCGGCGAGATCGGCGAGCCCGGCGCGGACGGCCGCGGACGGCCCCGTCAGCGCGACGCCGACCGCCGCGCCGGCGGCCGCGGACAGGTCGCGCTCGAGCCGGGCGCGGAGCGCCTCGGCGGCGTCGAGCCGCTCGCGCGCGAAGCCGTTCAAGTACAGCTTGAACGATTTCGATTCGATCAGGTTCGGCGACGTCGCCGGCACGCGGAACTCCGCGAGCGCGACGTGCGGCTTGCCGCTCGGATCGAGCCAGGACAGCTCGTAGGCATTCCAGACGTCGACGCCGTCGAACGGCAGGTCCGCGCCGAGGCCGAGCTCCGCGCGCGCGGCCGCGCGCGCGATCGGGAACAGCCGGCCGGGGTCGTAGCCGCCGTCGTAGGCGACCGGGCGACCGAGCGGGCCCTGGGACGGGTTCGTCATCTCGCGCATGCTCCTGCCGGCGACTTTAGCAGGCCCGCGCGAACGCACGTCCGTGCGACACGTCCGCGGCTATGCGCTGCGCGACGTGCATGCACCGCGTCCGACGCGGCATCGGAGCGAGCGGCGTCCCGCGCGTCGCGGCACGCGTGCGGCGCGCCGCGCGCGACCGGCCGAGCAGGCGCGCGGCCGGATCGCGACGGCGCGCGCGAACGGCGCGGGGCGGGTTCGCGGCAGCGCAGCCGCACGCCGGCGACCGTAGCGCGCTCACCGGCGATGCTCGCGGGCCAGGTACTCCTCGCTCTGCATCTCGATCAGCCGCGATTCGGTGCGCGCGAACTCCGCGCGCAGGCGCGCGCCGTCGTACAGGTCGACGATCGGCGCGGCGGCCGACAGCACGAGCTTGACGCCGCGGTCGTAGAGCTCGTCGACGAGCTCGATGAAGCGGCGCGCGGCGTCGTCCGTCGACGGCGTGAACTGCGGCACGTTCGAGACGAGGATCGTCGAGTACGCCTTCGCGAGCTCGATGTAGTCGGCGACCGCGCGCGGACCTTCGCAGAGCGCCGCGAACTCGAACCAGACCGCGCCGTCGGCCTCGCAGCGAACCGAAATCTCGCGACCGTTGACCGCGAGCGCGAATTCGCGCCGCGCGGACGCGCCGCGCGTGACGCGGCGGAACGTCGCCGCCATCGCGCGCTCGGCTTCCGAGCCGGGTGGCACGTGGTAGAGCGGCGCCTGCTTCAGCGCGCGCAGCCGCCAGTCGTGCGCCGAGGCGAGCTCGACGATCTCGCAATGCCGTTCGAGCAGCGCGATCGCCGGCAGGAAACGCTCGCGCTGCAGGCCGTCCTTGTACAGGTCCGCCGGCTGCGTGTTCGACGTCGTCACGAGCACGACGCCGCGCTCGAACAGGCCGCGCAGCAGGTTGCCGAGGATCATCGCGTCGCCGATGTCGGTGACCTGGAACTCGTCGAGGCAGAGCACGCGCGCCTCGCGCGAGAGCCGCCCGGCGACCGCGTCGAGCGGGTCGGCACGCTCGCCGAGCGCGCGGAGCTCGGCGTGCACGTCGCGCATGAAGCGGTGGAAGTGCCGGCGCAGCGCGACGCCGGGCGGGCAGGCGTCGACGAACAGATCCATCAGGAACGTCTTGCCGCGGCCGACGCCGCCCCAGAGGTAGAGCCCGCGGACCGGCGTGGCCGGCGCACGCGCGCCGAGCCATGAACGCAGCCGGCCGAGTGCGCGAGGGCGCTCGGCCTGCGGCGCGAGCGCGGCGTGCAGCCGGTCGAGCTCCGGCAGCACGCGCTCCTGCGCGGGGTCGGCGTCCCAGCGCCGCGCGGCGGCGCCCTCGCGGTAGCGCAGGCTCGGCGGCGACGACGCTTCGCTCATCGGGCGCGCGTGCGCGCACGGCCGCGCGGCGCCGGCGGGCGCGCGCTCACGCGCTTCGCTCCGGCGGCAGCCAGCCGCGCACGGCGTTCTTGACCGCGCCGCGCAGGTCGATCAGCCGGCGATGGAAGAAGTGCCCGGTCTCCGGCATGCGGATCAGCGCCGGCGCCGGCTGTCCGGCCTGCACCCAGTCGTACACGGCCTGCGGATCGACGACGTCGTCCTCCTCGCCCTGCACGACCAACGTCGGACCGCTCGGCCGTACGACGGCGGTGAAGTCCCAGCGTCCGATCGGCGGCGCGACGAGCACGACCGCATCCGGCGCGACGCGCGCGGACGCGCGCAGCACGACGTAGCTGCCGAACGAGAAGCCGGCGAGCCAGAGCGCGTCGCCGGGACGCTCGCGACGCACCCAGTCCGCGATCGCGGCGAGATCGTCGGCCTCGCCGCGGCCCTCGTCGTACGTGCCGGCCGACGCGCCGACGCCGCGAAAGTTGAAGCGCACGGTCGCGAGGCCGAGCTCGACGAACGCGCGCTCGAGCGTCGTCACGACCTTGTTGTGCATCGTGCCGCCCTGCAGCGGATGCGGATGGCAGACGATCGCGACGCCGGCGCGCGCGTCGGCGGACGGCAACGTGCAGATCGTCTCGATCGCGCCGGCGGCGCCGGGGAACGACAGGCTGGCGGACGCGCGCGGGAACGCCGGCGCCGCGATTGAATCTCGAGTCATCGGCGAATGATAGCGTGGTGGCCGGAACCGCCGCCCGAGACGCACCGATGAACCTGCTCGCGCACGCGCTGCTCGCCGCACCGGACGACGACGTCGTGCTCGGCAGCGTGATCGGCGACTTCGTGCGCGGCGGGATCGATCCGGCGCTGCCGCGCGGCGTGCGCGTCGGCATCGCGTTGCACCGCGCGGTCGACGCGTACACCGACGCGCACGCGAGCGTCGCCGCCGCGCGCGCATTGTTCGCGCCGCCGCACCGGCGCTACGCCGGCATCCTGCTCGATCTCTGGTTCGACCACCTGCTCGCGCGCGACTGGCCGCGCCACGCGCCCGGCACGCTGCACGCGTTCTCGGAATCGGTGCGCGCGCTGCTCGACGCGCGCCGCGCGGAGCTGCCCGAGCGCATGCTCGGCTTCGCGCGCTACCTGCGCGAGCGCGGCCTGCCGGAGGCGTATCGCGAGCGCGCCGTCGTCGCCGAGGCGTTGCGCGGGCTGTCGACGCGGCTCGCGCGTGCGAACCCGCTGGCCGACGCGCTGCCCGCGCTGGACCGGCACGCCGACGCGATCGAGCGACGCTTCGGGGAGTTCTTTCCGGAGCTGATGCGCTACGCGGCGGCGACGCGCGCGCAGATCGAGCGACGCGAGGCCGGCGTCACTTGACCTGGCTGACCATCCATTCGACGGTCGCCTTGATCTGCGCGTCGTTCAGAGCCGGATTGCCGCCCTTCGGCGGCATCACGCCGCTCTTGCCGGTGAAGCCTTCGGTCGCGTGCTTGATCAGCGTGTCGATGCCTTCGGCGACGCGCGGCGCCCAGGCGCCCTTGTCGCTGATCTTCGGCGCGCCGCCGGCGCCGGTCTCGTGGCAGCTGTGGCAGAGGTTGTCGAAGATCGTCTTGCCGTCGGTCGTGCCGCCGTAGGCGACCTGCGAGGCGGCGGCCTTCGCCGCGGCTTCCTGCGCGGCCTGCATCGCGGCGCGGCCGGTGTCGCCGGCGTAGACGCCGCCGGCCGGCGCGAGACGCTGCTCGGCGACCTTCGCGGCGTCCGGGTTCTGCGGCGGCGGATGCTGGCCGTAGATGTACGAGGCGAGGCCGATCAGCAGCAGCGCGACGAGGGCCAGGAACCCGATCAGCATCGCGAAGCGCTTCAGGAAGATCGAGTCGGTCGGGGTGAGGGCATTGCTCACGGAATCACCTCAGCGGAAACGAGCCCGATCCGGCGCTCGGCGATCGCGGAAAAATCCGCGCGAGTATAGCGATCGCATCCACGCCGCGGAAGGCGGACGCGTCGCGTGCGCGCGCGCGCCTGCGCCATTTCGCCGCAGCGCGCGGCGCGTCGTGGCGGCTCAGAACGTCGCTTCGAGCTCGGCGACGAGCGTGCGCGCCGGGAACGGGTGGTAGAGGAAGTACTTCTCGTCGCCGAGGTTGTCGATGCCGAGTGCGGCGGACCAGTGCGCGTCGAGCGCGCAGCGTACGCGCGCGTCGAACACGAGGAAGCGGTCGAACGCGCCGAACACGTGCGCGACCGCGTCGGCGTTGTCGAGCGTCGAGTACTGCGTTCCGCTGTAGCGCCCGGCCAGCGTGAGCGACCAGCGCGCGTCAGGCCGGTACGTCGCGACCGCGCTCGCGCGCCAGCGCGGCACGTTCGGCGCGTGCTTGCCGGTCGCGGTCGAGCCGTTCGTGCCGACGAAGCCGGGATCGGACACGATCGTCGAATCGACGAACGTGACGCTGCCGGACAGCTCGAGCCCGCGCACGAGCAGGTCGCCCTTGCGCGCGGCGAGCTCGACGCCGCGGTTGCGGATCTTGCCGACGTTCTGCACGAAGCTGACCGGCACCGGCGCGCCGTCGAGCGTCGAGGTCTGCGCGACGAGCGCGTCACGCGTGTCCTCCCGGAACAGCGCGACGCGCAGCTCGCCGCCGTCGAGCTCGTGCTCGAACGCGAGCTCGCCGCTCGTCGCGCGTTCGGCCTTCAGGTCCGGATTCGGCGACACGAACGTCGATCCGGTCGAGACGATCTGGTACAGCTCGGCGACCGTCGGAAAGCGCACCGCGCGCGCGAGCGAGGCGGTCACGCGCGCATCCGTTGCGACGCTCCACTGCAGCGTCGCCTTCGGCGAGAACGCGCCGTCGTCGCGGTTCGGCTGCACGATCGCGGTGCCGCCGCTGAAGTTGAAGCCGTCGCTCGCGCGCCAGCGCTCGTAGCGGCCGCCGAGCGTCGCACGCCAGGCCGGCGCGAACGTCCACGCGTCCTGCGCCCACAGCGCATAGGTGTCGGTCTTGCCGCTGCCGGCCGAGAACAGCCCGCCGGCGCTGCCGCCGTCGCGCCACGCGGCGGTGTTGCGCGTCGGATTCTTCAGCGTGTACTCGTCCGCGTGCGCGCCGAACGAGAGCTCGTGCGCGCCGCCCGGCGCCGCGTGTCGCACGCTCTCGAGATCGAACGTCGCCCAGTTCGTGCCGCCGAGATCGGCGCGGCGACCGTTCGGCGTGAACTCGGTGCCGGACGGCGTGCCGGCCGGCGACAGCTGGCGATCGCGCAGGAAATCGTAGTACGTGACGACGACCTCGCCGTCCCAGCGGCCGCCGCCGTCGGTGCGCAGCGCAAGGCCCTGCATCAGGTGTTCCTCCTGCAGATCGTAGGTGTTGCTCGCGAAGCCGGCCGCACCGCCGTAGCTCGGTCGGCCGTCCGCGTCGGTCAGGTACGTCTGCACGTACGAATCGGCGTCGTTGCGCCAGTAGCCGACCAGGTACGTCGCGTGCAGCCACGACGCGAGGTCGTAGCCGAGCTTCGCGTCGAGCGACGTCTGCCGCGTGTGCAGCAGCCCGCCGGCGCCGAGCACGTCGGCCGGCTGGCCGAGCTTGTTCGTCGCGTCGATCGCGCCGCTCGTGCCGGCCGGCGGCGATGCCGCGGTCACGTAGGACAGCGGCTGACTGAAGCTGTTCTGCAGGTTCGCGCCGACGAACCACGAGAACGCTCCGCTGCGGCCGCCGAACGTCGCGCCGGTCTGGCTCGTCGCGTAGTCGCCGTGCGTGCGGTATTGATCGAGCGACTGCAGCGCCTCGGTCTGCGCGAACGAGAACTCACCGCGCTCCGGCTCGCGCGTGTCGATGCGCAGCACGCCGCCGATCGAGTTGCCGGCGTAGGCCGCCGAGAACGGGCCGTACAGCATCGTGACGCCGCCGACCTCCTGCGGCGACACCACGCCCCAGCGCGGCGCGCCAAGCGTGTTGTTGTTCGCGATCAGCGCCGAAATCGGGATGTCGTCGACGTAGACGAGCGTGCGCGCGCTCGAGCCGACGCCCCAGGTGCGCGTCGCGAGCACCGGCTGCGTGTCGCCGTAGTTGCGCTTGCGCACGAACAGGCTCGGCAGGTACTTGATCGCGTCCTCGACGTCGACCGCATTGATCGTCGCGTCGATCCGCGCCGCGTCGATCGTCGCCGCGCTCGCCGGAAACGCCGGCGTCTCGACCGCCGCGGATGCGGCTCGCACCTCGACGCCGGGCAGGCGCGCCGGTTCGTGCGCGTCGCGTCGCGCTCGATCGGCGGCATCGGCCGCGGCCGCGTCGCTGCGAGACGGGTCCGCGGCCGCATCGGACGATGCGCTCGCCGCGATCGGCACGACCGTCGTGTCCTCGGCATGCGCGGCCGCCGCGAGCGCCGCTGCGATCGCGAACGCGAGGCGCCGCGTTCCGCTGATTCGATCCACGTGTTCCGCTCTCCGCTTCGTTCGCCGCGGCGCACTGCGCCGACGCGGACGAGCGCGCGTGCGCCCTGTCCACGCCATGCAGCCGCGATCGGCATCGCCGCGCGCGTGGCGGACCGCCGCCGCACCGGCTGCGCGACTATCGGCAGCGCGGGCCGCCCGGACCAGTGACCGACTGACGCACCGGCGCGAGCATCGGCGCCGCATCGCGCGGGCGGCGCTGCCGACGCCGCCCGGCCGGCGGCGCCGGCGGGCGCCGGCGTTCGGCGCGCCCGGCGACCCGCACCGGCCGCGCAGTCCGCTACGGCGCGTCCAGCGGCGAGAGCGAGCGGAGCAGGGCCGCGGAAGCACGTCGAGCA
>DASWOS010000423.1:0-6164 GCA_036398645.1 Dokdonella sp.
TGTCGAGCCGCGTCGCACCGAGCAGCTCGCGCGCGAGCGCGACGCGCAATCCGTTCACGTAGTCCGGCAGGCTCATGCCGGCGTGCTCGTTGAACAGCCGCGACAGATGGCGCGGGCTCGTCGCCGCGACCGTCGCGAGCGAGGCGAGCGTCCATGCGCGCGCCGGCTGCGCGGCGATCGCGTCCTGCACGCGGTGCACGGCTGGATGCAAATGGTTGCGGCCCTCGAGCCACGGCGACAGCTGCGGATCGCCGCCGGCGCGGCGCGCATAGACGACCAGATGCCGCGCGATCGCGGCGGTCGCCGCGGGTCCGACGTAGCGCGCGACGAAGTGCAGCATCAGATCCGTGCCGGCGGTCACGCCGGCGCTGGACAGGCGCGCGCGGTCCTCGACGTAGAGGCGGTCGTCGAGCACCTTCGCGCCCGGCGCGAGCGCGCGGAGCGCCGCGCAGCAGGCGTGGTGCGTCGTGCACGCGTAGCCGTCGAGCAGGCCGGCGCGCGCGGCGAGCAGCGCGCCGGAGCAGATCGCGATCAGACGGTGTTCGCGCCGCACGCGGGCCGCGAGCCAGGCGACGATCGCGCGCTCGTCGCCGGCGACGAGCGCTGGGTCCGTATCGGCGCCGAATGCGACCGCGTCGGCGCTGCCGGCCAGCACGATCCAGGCGTCGTCCGGTACCTCGTCCGGCAGTGCAGCGATGCCCGACAGTCCGAGACCGACCGAGCTCTCGAGCGCGGCGCGCGCGGCGCAGTAATGCACGTCGAAGCGGACGCGGTCCTGCTCGAGGTTAGCGCGGCGCAGCGCGTCGAGCGGACCGGCCACGTCTAGCAGCAGCACGCGCGGCGGCAGCACGAACAGCACCGGGATCGCGCGTGCCGGCGCAGCGCTCATGCAGCGCGGCGCGCGTCCGTGGCGGCCAGCGCGTCCTCGACCGTGGCGATGCGCGCGAAGCGGTCGGCCAGCACGAGCTCGGTGCGCTCGCGATCTCGCGCGCGGACCATTCGCGTCCGTCGGCGCCGATCATCGCGAAGCTCAGCGTCGCTTCCGCCACGAAATCGACGTCATAGCCGAGGTCCGAGGCGTGCCGCGCGGTCGTCTCGCAGCACTGCTCGGTGCGGATGCCGCAGACGATCAGCCGGCGGATGCCGCGCTCGGTCAGCCAGACGCCGAGGCCGGTACCCACCAGCGCGCTGTGGCGACGCTGAAACACCGCGTCCGCCGCGATCGAGAGCGGCGCGATCGCGCGCACCCATCCCGCGGCTTCCGAGAACGCGCCTTCGTCCTCGACGTGGAAGATCTGCGCGATCGGGATGCCGCGCGCGGCCGCGCCGTCGGCGAGCGCCTGCAGGCAGTCGAAAAACGCCGGCGCGTCGCGGTCGCTCCAATATGGGCGGTGGCGGAACGATTCCTGGGCGTCGACCACGAGCAGGGCGGTATCGGAACGGAACATGGCGGGGTCTCGGATCAAGGGATGCCGCATCGTAGGCCGCGGAATCCGACCGCGACAGGCCCGCCGCGGACCCGCGCCGGACCGAAAACGCCATCGTGCGGACGGGTGCCTCCGATGGCGTGCGGCGCGATCCCGCCGCCGCGTGGGCCGTCCGTGCGCATCGCACCCGGCCGCCGCATGCTCACGCGTCGAGCTCGAAACGGGCCGCCGCGTCGAGCAGCGCCCGCGCCTCGCGCAGGCGCGGACCGGCCAGATGATCGTCGACGAAGCGCGCCGCGCGCGACGCGCCCGGGCCACGCGCGCGGCCGAGGAACGCGAGGCTCGCGGCCAGTCCGAGCGCGCCGACCGCCGCCGCCGCGGCGACCGCGCCCGGCGCGGCCGCATAAGCGTCGAAGCCGGCGACATCCGCGAGCATCAGCGCGGCCGCGATCCAGAGCAGCCACCACGGCAGCCCGGCCGCGAGGCTCGCACGCACGTGGAACCGGCGCAGCTCGGCGAGCCGGCGCTGGATCGCGACGACCGGCTCGGCATAGTCGATCCGGCCGAGCAGCCGGAGCTCGCACGCGGCCAGCACGATCGCGAGCATGCCGTACGCGTGCACGAGCAGCCCGGCCGCGAGCAGGTGCGGAACCTCGCGATGGCGCGCCCAGAACGCGCCGGCGACGAGGCAGGCCGCGAATCCCGCGGCGATTTGCAGCAGGCGGCCGTGCCGCATCGGGTCGAGCCGCGTGCGCGCCGCGCCGCGCCGGCTCTCGGCGGCGAACGTGTCGGCGCGCCGCGCGTGCCGTCCGAGTTCGGCTTCGAGCGTGCGCAACGCGGTCTTCAGGTCGTCGATCTCCAGCGGCTGGTCCATCGTCATTCTCCGGTCGGGTCGAGGTCGTCGCGGATGCGGCGCTTCAGGCGCCCGATCTTGGTCGCGACGTTGGTTTCGCTGAGGCCGAGCACGTCCGCTATCTCGCGGTGGCTCTTCTCGTCGAGGTAGAGCAGCAGCAGGGCGCGGTCGAGCGGCGCGAGCCGCGCGATGCAGCGGTACAGCGCGCGCACGCCGTCGTCGGTCTCGCGGCGGCCGTCGACGTCGTCGGCGGGTTCCGCGTCGAGGCGGTCGAGCGGAAGCGCGGACTGCGCAGCGCGTGTCGCCGAGATCGCGACGTTCAGCGCGATCCGGTACATCCAGGTCGAGAACGGCCGTGCGTCGTCGTACGCGGGGAACGCGCGCCAAACCTGCGCGTGGATCTCCTGCACGAGATCGCGGCGGTCCTCGACGTGCCGGCAGTAGGTCGCGGCCACCTTGAACGCGATGCCGCGGTGCGCCTCGAGCAGCCGCTCGCAGCGCGTCCGTAGCGCATCGTCGCTTCGTTCGTGACGTCGCTCGCGCACGCCGGTCTCCATGCCTTCGATGTACGGGTGATTCGCCGCGGCGCGTGAATCCTCACACGCCGGCCACGTACCGACGGGGCCGGCCGGCTACGCAAACGCTTCCGATGCGGCGATCATGCCGGCCCACGCAGGCGCGGAGAGCGGACATGACCCCACGAAGGGCTTTGGTGACCGGCGGCAGCGGCGACCTCGGCGGCGCGATCGCGCGTGCGCTGGCCGCGGCCGGCTGCGACGTGCTCGTGCACGCGAACGCGCAGGTCGCACGCGCCGAAGCCGTCGTCGGCGCGATCCGTGCCGACGGCGGGCGCGCCGCGGCGATCGCGTTCGACCTGCTCGACGGCGCGGCGACGCGAGCGGCGCTCGAGCATGCGCTCGGCGACGGAGCGATCACCGTGCTCGTGCACGCGGCCGGCGTCCACGACGACGCGCCGCTCGCCGGCATGCGCGAGGAGCAATGGCGGCGCGTCATCGACGTGTCGCTGCACGGTTTCTTCCACGCCGTGCAGCCGCTGCTGCTGCCGATGGCGCGCGCGCGCTGGGGCCGCGTCGTCAGCGTGTCCTCGGTCGCCGCGGTGCTCGGCAACCGCGGCCAGGCGAACTACGCGGCGGCCAAGTCCGCGCTGCACGGCGCGACGCGCTCGCTCGCGCGCGAGATGGCTTCGCGCGGCGTCACCGCGAACGTCGTCGCGCCCGGCGTCATCGCCGGCCGCATGACCGCCGAAGCGTTCGACGACGCGCGCATCAAGGCGATCGTTCCGGCCGGCCGCGCCGGCACGCCTGACGAGGTCGCCGCGGTCGTCGCGTTCCTGTGCTCCGACGCGGCCGGCTACGTCAACGGCCAGGTGATCGGCGTCAACGGCGGCATGGGCTGAGCGGGCCGCGGCGCGCCGCGGCCGCATTCCGCCCGGGGGGCGGCCGACGCTATGCTACGCACCGACATCGACCCGAGGAGCTGCCCGTGTCCCGTGCTGCCGGTTTCGCGTTCCGCTTCCTGACGATCCTGCTCGCGGCGCCGTTCTGCGCCGCGCTGCACGCCGGCAACGGCGGCGACTACGGCCCGCTGCCGCCGATCGGCTCGAACGACGTCGCGATGGCCGACCCGCTCGTCGCGCGCCCGGCCGGCACGCCGTGCGAGGTCGTGCTGTTCGACGACTTCGTCTTCGACGACTACAGCCCGCGCGACTTCGATTACGCGCCGCCGGCGGACTGCGCCGGTCCCTGGGCGAAGATCGTGCTGTCGTTCGACCTCTCGGTCACCGCCGGCATCCAGTACGACCGCACCGCGACGCTGTGGATCGGCGGCGTCAACGTGTTCTTCGGCACGACCGCCGAGCCGTCGCCGACCCGCGCGCCGAGCTGGCACGTCGAGCGCGATCTGACCGACTACGCCGCGCTGCTCGCCGATGCGCAGCCGGCGCGCGCGTTCATCGGCAACATCGTGAACTCGCAGTACACCGGCGTCATCCACGGCAGCGCGAAGCTCGAGTTCTACGCGGCGTCCGCGTCGGCGCCGGCGCCGGTCGTTCCGGATCGCGTCGTGCCGCTCGGCAGCGATCCGGTCGGCGCGACGGTCGACCTGTCCTCGGCGACGGATCTGCTCAGCGCGACGCCGGCGCTGCCGGCGAACGTCGAGCGCGCGTACCTCGACGTCGTCGCCGAGAGCCAGGGCTCGGACGAATTCTGGTGGAGCTGCATGCCCGACGACGTCGCCGCGATCACCGGCGACTGCCCCGGCACCGCGTTCCGCGAGGTCGAGATCGGCATCGACGGCGAGCCGGCCGGCGTCGCGCCGGTCTACCCGTGGGTCTACACCGGCGGCTTGCAGCCGCTGCTGTGGATGCCGATCGCGGGCGTACAGACGCTGAACTTCAAGCCGTACCGCGTCGACCTGACGCCGTTCGCCGGCGTGCTCAGCAACGGCGCGCCGCACACGCTGACGCTCGGCGTGTTCAACGCGCACGAGCACTTCTCGACGACCGCGACGCTGCTCCTGTACCTCGACGCCGGTACCGACCAGATCACCGGCGCGGTCACGACGAACACGATCGGCGCCGGGCCGACGCCGACGGTCTCGGGCGGCGTCGACGGCGACGGCTTCGGCTCGGTCACGGTCGATTCGCAGCGGCACTTCACGCTGGCCGGCTACGTCGAGACCTCGCACGGGCGCGTCGACACCTCGATCGAGCAGACGTTCGCGTTCACCGCGGTGTCCGGCTACGCCGAGGCGACCGCGCCGGTGATCGACTGGACCGTGTCGCTGGCGACCGCGGTCGACACCGCGACGACGGTCACCGCCGACGCGTCGACGCGCGTCACGCAGGAGCACGTCGCGTTCCCGTTCTCGCTCGTGCTGCCGTTCAACGGCAGCAGCGGCAGCATCGTCAGTGCCGACTTGGATCAGCGCTACGAGCACGCGACCGACGTCAGCGTGGACGGCGCGGCCGAGTTCCACGCTCAGGCGAGCAATCACGTGGCGACGCATCACGAGTCCGCGGTGGCGGCGCGCCACAGCGAGCAGCAGTACGACTACTCGGATTCGACCGGGGCCTGCTACAGCCGCGACATCACGTCGGTCGCGAACGCGCTCGCGAGCGTCACCGACGGCGCGGCGTGCGTCGCGGCCGACACGATCTTCGTGGACGGATTCGACGGCGAGTGAGCGCGCCGCCGCGCGCGCCGCGCCGCCGTCAGGCGCGCGGCGCCGCGTCCGGGTCGTAGACGAGCGGCGGCGTCGCGTGCGAGCGGCGGTAGCTCGCGGCGACCCGGCCGTAGTGCAGGATGCGCGCGGCCGTGTACAGCGTGATGCGCGTGACGTCGCGGACCGGGCGGAAATGGCTGCCGCGGAAATCGCCGTGATAGCGCGAGTCGATCGGCACCGAGACGATGCCGGTACCTTTCTCGCGCGCGGCGGCGATCAGCAGCGCGGCCTCGAACACGAAATCGTCCGCCGGCAGATCGACCAGATCGAGCGCCGCGGACGGGTAGTAGCGCTGGCCGCTCTGCGTGTCGGCGACCGGCAGGCCGCAGCCCCAGGAGATGCCCCAGTCGGCGAAGTCGTTCGCGCGGCGGCGCGCCGGCGGCTGGTTCTCGCGATTGCGGATGCGCGCGCCGATCACGATGTGTTCCGGATAGCGCGCCGCGGCCGCGAGCAGACGCGGCACGTCGGCGGCGAGATGCTGGCCGTCGCCGTCCATCGTGACGACCGCGTCGAAGCCGAGCTCGCGCGCCTTGCGGAAGCCGTCGCGCAGGCCCTGGCCCTTGCCGAGCGGCGTCGCGTGGCGGATCAGCGTGACCGGCAGGTCGGCGATGCGCTCGAGCGTCGCGTCGGTCGAACCGTCG
>DASWOS010000424.1:0-1678 GCA_036398645.1 Dokdonella sp.
CTCGCGCACACGGTCGCGAACGCGCTGAAGCTCGTCGAGCTGATCGACGCGCCGACGCCGGTGTTCGCCGGTTGCGCGGTTCCGCTCGTGCGCCCGGCCGAAGGCGCCGCGTTCGTGCACGGCGCGGACGGCTTCGGCGACACCGGCCGTCCGCCGCCGTCGCGACGCCGCGACGGCGCGCACGCGGCCGACGCGCTGCGGCGGTTCGCGCACGAGCGGCCCGGCGCGACGCTGGTCGCGCTCGCGCCGCTGACGAATCTCGCGCTCGCGCTGCGGCTCGATCCGGAGCTGCCGTCGCGCTTCGGGCGGCTCGTCGTCATGGCCGGTGCGGCGACCGGGCGCGGCAACACGCAGCGCGTGCCGGCCGAGTTCAACGCGGGCTTCGATCCGGAGGCCGCGCACGTCGTGTTCTCGAGCTGGCCGGAATTCGACCTCGTCGATTGGGAAGCGTGCGTGCGCCACGCGATCGGATTCGAGCGCTTCGATCGTCTCGTCGAGGCCGGCGACGAGCGCGCGCGGTTCTACGCGGCGATCTCGCGCACGGCGCGGCGCTTCAACGAAGCGCGCGGGCGCGACGGCATGGTCGCCGCGGACGCGCTCGCGATGGCGGTCGCGCTCGCGCCGGAGCTCGTGCGCCGCGCCGAGCGCCACCACGTCGGCGTCGAGCTCGACGGCACGCTGACGCGCGGCGCGACCGTCGTCGACTGGGAGGACCGCCTCGGCCTGGCGGCGAACGCGCGCATCGTGCTCGAGGTCGATCAGGCGCGCTTCGAGGCGTTGGTCGCCGGCGCGCTCGGTGCGGCATGACGCGGCGCGCGGCTTGCGCGAGGATCGTGCCGAGGGCTAGAATGACGATCTTTTTCGCCGCCGAGCGCGGAGCGGACGCCATGAAGACCGACATTCATCCCAGCTACAAGCCCGTCGTGTTCCAGGACATTTCCAGCGATTTCTCGTTCCTGACGCGCTCGACGATGTCGAGCAACGAGACGGTCAAGTGGGAGGACGGCCAGGAATACCCGCTGATCAAGGTCGAAATCTCGAGCCAGTCGCACCCGTTCTTCACCGGCAAGCAGAAGATCGTCGACACGGCCGGCCGCGTCGACAAGTTCCGCCGCCGCTACGCGAAGTAGGCCGCCGGCTTCACGCCGGGCCGCGGCGCACGCCGCTGCGGACGCGCGCTTTCCCGATGTCCCGAACGCCGGCCCCGCGCCGGCGTTCGCGCGTTCGCGTTCGGCTTCCGTGCCGGCCGCGCGGCGTTCGTGCGCAGGGGCCGTGCACCGCTTGATTCCGCCGCGGCGCGCACGCATCTGGCCCATGCCATAATTACGTGTTGATCGCGGCGTACGATCGCCGCGTTCACTTTCCCGTTGCCGCCTTTCGTTGCTACGCGCGTCGGCGGCCCCGCCAAGGAGTCCGCCGTGTCCGATCGCACCATCCAGATCACCGATCCCGCTACCCGCAAGACCGCAGAGCTGCCGGTCGTGACCGGCACCCTCGGCGACCCGGCGTTCGACATCGGCAAGCTGAACAAGGAAACCGGGTTCTTCACCTTCGATCCGGGCTTCATGGCGACCGCGTCGACGCGCAGCGCGGTGACCTTCATCGACGGCGACGCCGGCGTGCTGCTCTATCGCGGCTACCCGATCGACCAGTTGGCCAAGCAATCGAGCTTCCTCGA
>DASWOS010000425.1:0-2621 GCA_036398645.1 Dokdonella sp.
GGAGATGCTCGCGCTGCTGAACATCGCCGGCCTGCTCGCCGGCGCGATGGACGATCCCGGAGCGGCCGATCCGTACTTCCGCCAAGCGGTCGAGATCGGCGCTCGCGCGGGACTCAAGAGCAGCTACGTCTATTTCAACTACGGCCTGAACCTGTCGCGGCTGCAGCGCATCGACGAGGCGCTCGCCGCGCTCGACGAAGCCTCGTCGCTCGCCGCGAAGGACGGTCATCAGCAGGGCGTGCGCTACCGCGCCGACTCGCTGCGCGCCGAGATCCTGATCGAGCGCGGCCGGCTCGCCGACGCGCGGCATCTGCTGGAGACGACGCTGGCGGCGCAGAAGGCGCTGCCGGACGCCGAAGGCGCGGTGGCGAGCCTGCGCCGCCGCTCGCTGCTCGAGCTGCGCGAGGGCCGCCTCGACGCGGCGCTGGCGAGCGCGCGCGAGTCGCTCGCCGAGACCGAGCGCGGCGGCTTCCCGGAGGAGACGCTGCAATCGCTGGCGCAGGTCGCCGACGTCTACGCCGCGCAAGGCCGCGCGGCCGAAGCGATGGATGCGACCGCGCAGCGCTACGGACGCCAGATCGACACGCTGAAGCGGCAGAACCTCGACAGCCTCGCGACGCTGCAGGCCGATCTGCAGAACGCCGCCGACGAGCGCGAGCTGCAGCGGCTCGCGTTCGACAACGAGCTGAAGTCGCTCGCGATCGAACGCGCGCGCCTGCTGCGCAACCTCGCGTTCGCGGCGCTCGCGGCGCTCGCCGTGCTCGGCTCGGCGTTCCTCGCGTTCCAGCGCCGCGTGAACCGGCGCCTGCGCCGGCTGAGCATGACCGACCCGCTGACCGGCCTGACCAACCGGCGCATCGCCGCGCGGCATCTGGCCGACTTCACGCACGAGCGCGACGGCCGCCACGTGCTGCTCGTCGTCGACGCGGACCGCTTCAAGACGGTCAACGACTCGTTCGGCCACGTCGCCGGCGACCAGGTCCTCGTCGAGCTGTCGCGTCGCCTGCGCGCGTGCTGCCGCGGCGAAGATCTGGTCGCGCGCTGGGGCGGCGAGGAGTTCCTGATCGCGTGCCGGCAGAGCGACCACGCGCATGCGCAGGCGTTCGCCGAGCGCCTGCGCGCGGCGGTCGCGGCCACGCCGATCGTGCTCACCGACGGCACGAAGCTGTCGCTGACCGTCTCGATCGGCTTCGCGCCGATCCCGTTCGTGCCCGGCTCGCCCGAGCGCAGCTGGGCGCAGGTCGTCGAGCTCGCCGACGGCGCGCTGTACGTCGCGAAGAAGGCCGGGCGCGACGCCTGGGCCGGCGTCTGGGGCGTCGGCGCCGGTGCGGCTCCGATCGGCGCGTCGCCGGCGGACCTCGTGCGCGCGGCGGCCGCGGGCGAGGTCGAGCTGAGCGGCAGCACGACGCGCGTGTGGCATTCCGCGTCCGCGCTGCGCGAGATCGAGCGCGCGGAACCGGCGCCGGCCGCCGACCTCGCGCACGCGTAGCGGCGGCGCCGCCGCGGGCGCGGCGCCGCCGTGCGATGATCCGGGCCGGCTGCGCAACCGAAGGATTCCGCGCCATGCCGCTCGCCCGCATCGACCTCGTCGAAGGCAAGCCCGCCGACTATCGCCGCACGATCGGCGAGGTCGTCTACGATGCGATGGTCTCGACGCTGAACGTTCCCGCGAACGACCGCTTCCAGATCGTCAACGAGCATCCGGCCGAGAACTTCGTCGCCGACCCGAGCTACCTCGGCATCGCGCGCAGCGCCGACTGCATCTTCATCCAGGTCACGTTGAACGAAGGCCGCAGCGTCGAGGTCAAGCGCGCGTTCTACAAGGCGATCGCCGACGGCCTGCACGAGCGGCTCGGCCTCGCGCGCGCGGACGTGCTGATCAGCCTCGTCGAGGTGCGCAAGGAGAACTGGTCGTTCGGCAACGGCGAGGCGCAGTACGCGCCGCCGTGAGCGGCGTCGTTCAACGGTAGCGCGTCGGATCGGCGACACCGGCCGCGGCGAAGCCCTCGGCGCGCAGCCGGCACGCATCGCAGGCGCCGCAGGCGCGGCCGTCGGCGTCGGCGCGGTAGCACGACACCGTCGCCGCGAAATCGACGCCGAGGCGCACGCCCTCGCGCACGATGTCGGCCTTGCTCATCGCGATCAGCGGCGCGTGCACCGCGAACGCGGCGCCCTCGACGGCGGCCTTCGTCGCGAGGTTCGCGAGCCGCTCGAACGCGGCGATGAATTCCGGACGGCAATCCGGATAGCCGGAGTAATCGACCGCGTTGACGCCGCAGAACAGATCGCGCGCGCCGAGCACCTCGGCCCAGCCGAGCGCGACCGACAGCATGATCGTGTTGCGCGCGGGCACGTAGGTGACCGGGATGCCGTCGCCGCCGCCGTCCGGCACGTCGATGTCGTCGGTCAGCGCCGAGCCGCCGATGCGGCGCAGGTCCACGCGCACGGTCTTGTGCTCGCGCGCGCCGAGCGCGAGCGCGACGCGGCGCGCGGCGTCGAGCTCCGAGGCGTGGCGCTGGCCGTAGTCGACGCTGAGCGCGTGCGCCGCGAAGCCGCGCTCGCGGGCGATCGCGAGCGTGACCGCGGAGTCCATGCCGCCGGAGACGAGCACGACGGCGCGC
>DASWOS010000426.1:0-8752 GCA_036398645.1 Dokdonella sp.
CGCTGGGTGCTGTCGGACCGCTTCACCGACGCGAGCTACGCGTACCAGGGCGGCGGCCGCGGCCAGCCGGCCGCGCGCATCGCCGAGCTCGAGCGCTGGGCGGCCATGCTGCGGCCGGATCTGACGCTGCTGCTCGACCTGCCGGTCGCCGACGGGCTCGGCCGCGCCGGCCTGCGCGGCGCGGCCGACCGCATCGAACGCGAGAGCGGCGACTTCTTCGAGCGCGTGCGTGCGACGTACCGCAAGCGTGCGGCGGGCGAGCCGGAGCGCTTCCGCGTCATCGACGCGGGCCGCTCGGTCGAGGCCGTGCGCGATGCCGCCGGCGCGGCGATCGACGCGTTCGTCGCCGCGGCGAGGGCGCGCGCATGAGGCTCGCGCCGTGGCTCGACGCGCCGTGGCGCCGGCTCGCCGCCGCGCTCGCCGCGGCGCGCGTGCATCACGGCCTGCTGCTCGCGGCGCCGGCCGGCCACGGCAAGCGCGCACTGGCCGATGCGTTCGCCGCGGCCGCGCTGTGCACGCGGCGCGATGCCGACGGTTTCGCCTGCGGCGCCTGCCGCAGCTGCACGCTGGTCGCGGCCGGCACGCATCCGGATCTGGTCCGCGTCGCGCTCGAGCCGCGCGACGACGGCAAGCTGCGCGTCGAGATCACGATCGAGCAGATCCGCGCGTTGTCGCAGCGGCTCGCGCTGGCGAGCCAGTTCGGCGGCCTGCAGATCGCATCGATCGATCCGGCCGACCGCCTGAACGCGAGCGCCGCGAATGCGCTCCTGAAGACGCTCGAGGAGCCGTCGTCGGCGACGATCATCGTGCTCGTCGCCGACGACGCCGCGCGCCTGCCGGCGACGATCCGCAGCCGCTGCCAGCGCGTCGAGATCCCGGCGCCGACGCGCGCGCAGGCGGCGGCTTGGCTGCGCGCGTGCGGACTCGATACGCCGAGCGCGGACGCGGCGCTCGCCGCGAGCCTCGGCAATCCCGGGCTCGCGCTGGCCTGGAGCGGCGACGGCACGCTCGCGTTGCGCGAGGAATGCGCCGACGACCTCGCCGCGCTCGCGCGGCGCCGGCGCACGCCGGCCGAGGTCGCCGAACGCTGGGCCGCCGACCGCGCCGACACGCGGCTCTGGTTCGCCGCCGCGCTCGCGCGCGACGAGGCGCGCCGCCTCGCGCGCGGCGAACCGCCGGCGTTCGGCTTGACCGTACGCGGCGAAATCCCGAAGCTAGCGGCATGGTTCGGCCGCGCGAATCAGGCACGCGGCCTGCTGGCGACGCCGCTCCGCGCGGAGCTGATCCTCGTCGATCTGCTGCGCGCGTGGCCGGCCGGCGCGGACTCGCAGAGAGCGTGAACATGGCGACCCCGGTTTCGAACGGAGCGCCGCGACAGGGCATCCTGTCGCTGGCGATCAAGGACAAAGGCGCGCTGTTCAACGCGTACATGCCGTTCGTGCGCGGCGGCGGGCTGTTCGTGCCGACGACGAAGCGCTACAGCCTCGGCGACGAAGTGTTCATCCTGCTGTCGCTGATGGACGAGAAAGACCGCCTGCCGGTCGCCGGCAAGGTCGTCTGGATCACGCCGCCGGGCGCGCAGGGCAATCGGCTCGCCGGCATCGGCGTGCAGTTCAACGAGTCGTCGGACGGCGAGGCCGCGCGCACGAAGATCGAGTCGATCCTCGCCGGCATCCTGACCCAGGAACGGCCGACGCATACGATGTGAGCGCTGCGCGGCGGCGCCGCCGCCGTGCGCGCGGCGTGCGCGGCGACGACGGCGGAGATTCGTAATGCACGTATTGATCCTCGGCGCCGGCGCGATCGGCGGCTACTTCGGCGCGCGGCTGATCGAAGCCGGCAGCGACGTGACGTTCCTCGTGCGGCCGGCGCGCGCCGCGCGGCTCGCCGAGCACGGCCTGCGCGTGCACGGCAGCCGCGGCGACTTCGCACGTGCGGTGCGCGCGCTGACCTCGGTCGACGCGGACGCGCGCTGCGATCTCGTGCTCGTCTCGTGCAAGGCCTACGACCTCGATTCCGCGATCGAGTCGATCCGTCCGGCCGTCGGCGGCACGACGCGCGTGCTGCCGCTGCTGAACGGACTGCGCCATCTCGACGCGCTCGACCACGCGTTCGGCGCCGAGCGCGTGCTCGGCGGCCTGTGCCACATCTCGGTCACGCGCGAGCCGGACGGCGCGATCCGCCAGTTCGGCGCGCTCGAGCGGCTGACGTTCGGCAGCCGGCCGGGATCGCCGCCGGTGCCGCCGGCGATCGCCGCCGGCCTGCGCGCGCTCGGCCCGCACGTCGTCGAGAGCGCCGACGTGCTCGGCGCGATGTGGGACAAGTTCGCGTTCATCGCGACGCTCGCCGGCGCGACCTGCCTGATGCGCGGCGCGATCGGCGAGATCGTCGCGGCGGCCGACGGCGCGGCGCTCGTGCGGCGGCTGCACGCCGAGTGCGCGGCGATCGCCGAACGCAGCGGCCATGCGCTCGCGCCGGCGGCGGTCGAGTCCGCGCTCGGCATCCTGATCGCGGCCGGTTCGCCGCTGAAGGCGTCGATGCTGCGCGATCTCGAGCGCGGCGCGCGCACCGAATGCGAGCACGTGCTCGGCGACCTGCGCGAGCGCGCGGCCGGCTTCGGGCTCGACGTGCCGCTGCTCGCCGCGGCGCTGACGCATCTGCGCGTCTACGAAGCGGCGCGCGAGCCGTCGGCCGGCGGCTGAGGCGGCGCCCGCGCAAGTCGCCGACGCGAGGTCGCGCGCCGCTCCGCGTCGCCGCGGCCGCGGCAGGCAGCCGTCGCGGCCGCGACGCGTTCATCGATCAGCGCGCCGCGTGGCCGCGGTCGCGCCGCATCGGCGAACGCGGCGTCCGCTCGGAAGCGCGTGCAGGCACCGCGTTCGCGGCGGCGGCGACCGTGCAGGCTGCGTCCGTGGCGGGCGGGGACGCGAGCGCGCTCAGGCCGCGGCGAGCGCCGCGCGCGCGTGCTGCTTGATCGTCGCGAGCATCGCCGCGAGACCATTCGAGCGCGTCGGCGACAAGTGCTTGGCGAGCCCGATCGCATCGACGAAGCGCGGCTCGGTCGCGAGGATCTCCGCGGCCGAGCGGCCGGAGTAGACGCGCAGCAGCAGCGCGATCAATCCCGAGACGATCGACGAGTCGCTGATCGCGCGGAATTCGAGACGGCTCGCATCGCCGCTCGCGGCGAGCCAGACTTGCGACTGGCAGCCGTGCACCTTGTGCGCGTCGGTCTTGTCGGCGTCGGGGAACGGCGGCAGCTTGCGACCGAGATCGATCAGATATTGGTAGCGCTCGGTCCAGTCGCCGAAGAACGCGAACTCCGCGGCGATCGCGGCCTGCGCCTGCTCCGCGCTCGGCTCGGCGCACTCAAGCGGCGCGTTCATCCGGATCCACGATCTTCCAGCGCGGGCCTTGCGGCGTGTCCTCGACGACGACGCCGAGCGCGAGCAGCTCGGCGCGGATGCGGTCGGCGCTCGCGAAATCGCGCGCGCGCTTGGCTTCGGTGCGCGCGTCGACGAGGCGCTGCACCTCGGCCTCGTCGACCGCGCCGGCGCCGGCGCGCTGCTTGAACCAGGCTTCCGGCTCCTGCTGCAGCAGCCCGAGCAGGTCGCCGGCGCCGAGCAGCGCGGCCTTCGCGGCCTTCTTCTGCGCCGGGTCGGTCTCGCGCCGCGCGGCCGCCGCGAGCTGCGCGACGACGCCGAACGCCTCCGGCGTGTTCAGGTCGTCGCAGAGCGCCGCCTCGAGCGCCGCGGGCGCGTCGCGCCGGTCCGGGTCGACCTCGACGTCGGCGAGGTCGCGCAGCACGCCGTACCAGCCGTCGAGCGTCGCGCGCGCCTGCTGCAGCGCCACGTCGGACCAGTCGAGCGGCTGCCGGTAGTGCGCCTTCAGCAACAGGAAGCGCAGCACCTCGGGCGGATGCTTCTCGAGCAGCTCGTGCAGCACGAGCACGTTGCCGAGCGACTTCGACATCTTCCTGCCGTCGAACGTCAGCATGCCGTTGTGCAGCCAGTAGCGCGCGAACGTGCGGCCGCCGTGCGCGCCGCTGCTCTGCGCGATCTCGTTCTCGTGATGCGGGAACATCAGGTCGTTGCCGCCGGCGTGGATGTCGATCGTCTCGCCGAGGTGCTTCTCGGCCATCGCCGAGCACTCGATGTGCCAGCCGGGGCGGCCGCGGCCCCACGGGCTGTCCCAGCCGGGCAGGTCCGGCGTCGACGGCTTCCACAGTACGAAGTCGGCCGGGTTGCGTTTGTACGGCGCGATCTCGACGCGCGCGCCGGCGATCATGTCGTCGGTCGAGCGGCCGGACAGGCGGCCGTACTCCGGAAAGCTCGCGACGTCGAACAGCACGTGGCCTTCGGCCGCGTAGGCGTGGCCGGCCTCGATCAGGCGCCGGCACATCGCGACGATCTCGGCGATGTGCGCGGTGGCCTTCGGCGCGACGTCCGGCGCATCGGCGCCGAGCCGCGCCATGTCGTCGCGATACGCGGCCGTATAGAGGTCCGTGACGCGCTCGATCGGCACGCCGGCATCCTTCGCCGCGGCATTGATCTTGTCGTCGACGTCGGTGATATTGCGTGCGTACACGACCGCGGGGTAGCGGCGCCGCAGCAGCCGCGCGAGCAGGCCGAAGACGACCGGCGGGCGCGCATTGCCGATGTGCACGTAGTTGTAGACCGTCGGACCGCAGACGTACATCGTGACTCGGCGTGGATCGCCGGGAACGAATTCCTCGACGCGGCGGGTCAGGCTGTTGTGGAGTCGCAGTTTCATCGGATCGTTCGCGCCGGGCCGGCGATGATAACAGGCCGTGCCGGCGCGCCGCGCATCGCGAAGTTCACGCCGCCGATTTTTGTGAATGCACGGAATGGCTTAGGGGGCGGTTCAGCGATCGAGTGCTGTAATTTGCCTCGAATTTCCGGCGCCCGCAGGGCGCGGACCCGAACGAACGAAGCCGGCGGCGACCGGCGCAGCAATTGGCGATTTGCGGAGGCATCATGAGAATCACAGCGTCGATCGCGGTCGCGCTGCTCTTGGCGGGAACCCAGGCGCAGGCGCAGGATCGCGGTTACGATCCCGGCGGCCCGGACAACGTCAAGGTCGCCTGGGCCGACGTGCTGCGCGTCGACCCGATCTACGATCGCGTGCCGGCCAGCGCGCACGAGGAATGCGAGGACGTTCCGGTCGAGCGCCACGTCGGCGGCGGCAACAACGCGGCCGGCACCGTGCTCGGCGCGATTGTCGGCGGCGTGCTCGGCAGCACGGTCGGCAAGGGCGACGGCCGCAAGGCCGCGACGGTCGCCGGCGCGGTCGCTGGCGGCGCGGTCGGCAATCACGTCGCGCAGAACGACGATCGCTATTACGAAGGCACGGCGCGCCGCTGCCATGTCGTGCAGGACGTCAACGAGGAGCGCCGCATCGTCGGTTACGACGTGCAGTACCGCTATCGCGGCGACGTCTACATGTCGCGCCTGAACTACGACCCGGGCGACCGCCTGCGCGTGCGCGTCAGCATCGAGCCGGCCGAATAGCGCGATCGCTGCGCCTGCAGGAGCCGGCTTCAGCCGCGATGCTCGTAAGAGCCGGCTTCGGCCGCGATGTCCCGTCGGCCGATTCGTCGCGAGGTCGTCCCACGCGCTCTCGACGCGATCGCGGTGATCGCGGCTCAAGGGCAATTGCGGCCGGCTCCTGCGGGGCTTCTACATACCTGTGGCGGGCCGCCGATTTCGCGTTGGCCTTTGCCGATGCAGGTGCGCGCGGATCGCGGCTGAAGCCTGCTCCTACGGCGTGGCGGATTATTCCCGGTTAATCGCGCGCCAGCGCCAGTGCCAGGGCTCGTACGCGATGCCGTGCGGGTTGCCGCGCGGATACGACAGCGTGAAACCGAATCGCCCGGCGTGCTCGCCGAGCCAGGCGAATGCCGGCGAGCGCTCGAACTCCTCCTCGAGTGCGGCATAGCCCGGCGTGGTCAGATCGACGACGCAGCCGGAATGGTGCTCGCTGTAGCCGGGCGCGGCGCTGACGTGCAGGATCTCGTCGATGCGTTGGCCGCGCTCGAGCTTGCGCCGGATGAGGCCGAGCTGGTACTCGGCCGAGCGGAACGCGGAGACGAGCTGCAGCTCGATGCGGTCCGCCGCGGCCGCGGCCCGCATCCGCACGAACGCGCGCGCGGCACGCGGCGCGAGCCACTGCGCGCGGCCGTGCACGTCCTCGCCGACGCAGACCAATGCGCGCGGCTCGCGCACGATCGCGAGTGCGCGCGCGCGGCCGTAATCGTGCGGCACGCCGAGCCGATGCGCTGCGGCGAGGATCTCGCGGCGGCGCCGCGCGTCGCAGCGCGCCGGCGGAGCGCGATCGGCCATCCGGCGCCGGCGGTCAGGGATTCTGCACCGCGGACAGCGGCTTCACGTAGAAGCCCGCGATCAGCCCGTCGCTGCCGCATGCGACCTGCGCGACCAGCGTCGCCTTCTCGTAGATCAGCGGCGTCATGACCAGGTAGTAGCCCTCGCCCTGGCCCGGATGCGACTGGCCGCGCGCCTGCAAGGTGCCGAACTGTGTCGCCAGCGCGTCCCAGATCGAGCGCAGCTTGTCCGGCGGCGCGGCGCTGCGCATCTTCGCGTCGAAGTCGCGCGCGGCCGTGTCGAAATCGCCTTTCTCGGCCGCGTCGAGCAGGCTCTTCGCGCGCGACTCGCAGCCGGCCGCGTTGCGCTTGTCCTGCGGATGGATCGGCACGGTGCCGGCGGCGGGCGGCGCGGCGGCTGCCGTCGGCGCGGCCTCGGCCGCAGGCGCCGGCGCCGCGACCGGGGCGGGTGCCGCGGCACCGTCCTGCGCCCGTGCCGCCGCCGCATCCGCCGGCGCGGCCGGCGTCGCACCGACGTCCTTGGCGCGCGCGAGCGCATCGACGTCGACGTCTTCGGGCGCCGGCTCGTGCGGCGGCGGTGCGGACCGATCCGGCGGCGCCGCGCTCGCGTATGCGGCCGCGAACAGCAGAAGCCAGGCGAGCGAGCGAATCGACATGGAATGCTCTCCGTGAAGGGAAACGGCGGCCGGTCCGTCGATCGGCAGCCCGGCCGCGGACGCTACCATGCGGCTCTGTATCCGAGCTGAGCGGCCGGCGGCGCGCGGCGTCGCGACGCTCACACCGGCGCGCAGACGTGCAGCACGAGGTCCGCGCAGAAATGCGCGAGCATCGCGTGCTCGAGGCCGCGCTTCCAGTACAACCCGCCGAACGCGAGCCCGGCGATCGCGTTGTAGCCGATCACGCGCGCGACCGTCGCCGCGTCGAGCCGGCCGAGCTGCGCCGCGAGCGGCAGGTGGCCCGCACCGAACAGCAACGCCGCGGCGACGATCGCGGCGATCATCAGCCACGCGCGCGGCGCGCCGGCGGTCAGCCGCGCGAGCAGCCAGGCGACGACGCCCATCACGAACACGCGCAGGCCGGTCTCCTCGACGACCGCGCCGTACGGCGCGGCGAGCAGTCCCTTCCAGGCCGCCGGCGCATGCGCGAGGCCGCCGTCGGCGATCGGCGCGCCGAACACGGCGACCGCTGCGAGGATCGCGGCGGCCGCGGCGATGCCGAGCGCGATCGCGAGCCACCACGCCGAGGACTCCGGCCGGGCGCGGCGGTACAGCCAGGCGCCGAGCCACGGAGCGCCGAGTCCGAGCGGCGCGCCGAGCTTCAGCCCGGCCCAGGCGAGCAGGAAATACAGCACGCCGTTGCCGAGCGCTTGCGCGGCGATCACGGCGGCGGGAGGGATCGGCGACAGCGCGAGCACGCCGGGCTTCATCGCGAGCAGGTACGGAAACACGGCGGCCGTGGCCAGCGCGGCGAGCGCGCCGAGCAGCAGTGCGATGCGGAGCTGCGGCGGCGACCGGGTCATCGCGCCGCTCCGGTCATCGACTGCGTCGGCGACAGCGACGTGTCGACGAGCGCGCCGTCGGCGCCGCAGCGCGCTTCCGCGGTCGAGGTGCCGCGCTCGTAGACCAGCGGGACCAGCGCGACGACGCCTTCGCCGACCGCGCCGACGTGCGTGCGGCCGCGGCCGAGCACGGCACCATAGCGCGCGGCGAGCGCGTCGTAGTCGCGCCGGAGCGCCGCCGCGGAGCGCCGCTGCCGCAGCGGCTCCGGCAGCTCGCGCGCGACGGCGGCTTCGTCCGCGGCGGCGAGCGCATCGAGCAGACGCTCGAGACGCGCGGAGCAGAGCGCCGACGGCGTCGGCGCGGACGCGCCGGAATCCTCGGCGGTCGCGCTGCTCGCGGCGGCGCACGCGCCGAGCAGTGCGGCGAAAATACGAGTGCGGACGTTCGGTCGGTTCATCGGGCGTCGTCCTCCACGGCTTCGATCGGGGCCGCCGGCTTCAGCCGGCCGGCCCGGCGCAACGCGTCGCGCAGCACGTATTCGATCTGCGCGTTCAGCGAGCGCAGCTCGTCGTCGGCCCAGCGCTGCATCGCGTCGAGCACGGTCGCGCTGACGCGCAGCGGGTAGGCCTTCTTGTCAGCCATCGACGACGCCGTGCGTGCGCGCAGCCGCGCATGCCCGCGGGTCGAGGCCGGCGAGCGCGCCGGTCACTGATACAGGCTTCCGGCGTTGACGACCGGCTGCGTCGAGCGGTCGCCGCAGAGCACGACGAGCAGGTTGCTGACCATCGCCGCACGGCGCTCGTTGTCGAGGTCGACGACGCCGCGCGTGCCGAGCTCGGACAGCGCCATCTCGACCATGCTGACCGCGCCCTCGACGATGCGCGTCCGCGCCGCGATG
>DASWOS010000427.1:0-4512 GCA_036398645.1 Dokdonella sp.
GCTCGCCACTGCGGCCGCAGCACGCGGAGACGCGGCGCGGCGGCGGTCGCGAAGCCTCGATGCGGTGCGATCGACGCGGCGCCGCGGAGGTCCGGCGACGATTCCGCCTGCGCACCGCTCGCGACGCGCTCGTTCACCCGCGCCGCGCAGCGGTACGCATGCGCATCGCCGGCGCCGGTCGTTCCGCGAGCGCGCGCGTCGCGCCGACGCGCCGTGGCTCCGCGCGCGTCCTGCCGTATCGCAGGGCCGGCTATCGCCGGGTCAGGAACAGGTCCTGCAGCGCCCAGATCAGCCCGATCGGAAACGTCGTCGTATGGTAGGTCCCGTCGACGACCTTGCCGTGCAGCTTCAGGCTCTTGTATTTGCGCGCGGCGAGCCGCTTCAGCATCTCGGCCTGCTGGGCCACCATGTCCGTCGTGTCCGGGCACTGCGACACCGCCGCGCCGCAGCCGCCCGGACGCTCGGTCGATCCGACGGCCATGTAGAGGTTCGCCTCGAGGTCGTCGTGCGTCTTCGCGTATGCCGCCTCCGCGTCGAACATCGCGCGCCGGTCGTACCAGAGCGACGCGCTGGTCAGGACGTAGTTCTGGAACAGTTCCGGCTGTTCGAACATCACCCAGATGCCGAACAGGCCGCCGAACGATTGTCCCGCCAGCGTACGGCGGTGCGGATCGATCCGATAGATCCGCTCGATCAGCGGCATCGCCTCGTTCTCGAGGAAATCCAGGTACGCGCGCGCGCCGCCGGTCGCATGCGGCTTACCGCGCACGTCGACCAGCGGGGTGAGGTCGCGCTCGCGGCTGACGACGGCATCCTCGCCCGCGGCGTAGGACAGTCCGACGAGCACGAAGTCCTCGAACGTGCCGTGGTTGAACGGCACGCGCGTGATGCCGGAGGCGACCTGGAACGTGTACGGGCCGTCCGTGAGATAGAGCACCGGATACCTGCGCGAGGCGTTCTCCGGCTTCTCGTACCCGGGCGGCAGCTTCACGTAGAGGTCGTAGCTGCGGCCGAGCGTCGGCGACGCGATCGTGTGCACCGCGCTGCGCTCGACCTGGAACGGCGGCGCGGACGCCGCGGCGTCCGCGCCGGCGCGGACCGGCGCGGACCGGCGCACAGCAGCGCGAGCATGAGAACGAGCTGGGACCGCATCATTCGAACTCCATGTGGGATTCCGCCCGGATGCGGACGCGTGCGGCCGCCGAAGATGCGCACGCGGCCGGCGACGGACCGGCGACTGCGGCGGCGGTGCGGCGACGGCGTATTGAACGCGGCGCCACGCCGCCGCGCAACCGGCGGAACGTTTCGGAACCATTTCCGCCGTGTCGCCGCGCGACGAGGGAGCCTCCGGCCGCGAACGCCGTGCGCGAGCGGGCCGCGCCTAGACGGGGCGCGTCGCCGTCTCGATGCGGCGAAGCAGGCGCAGGTTCAGGGCGTGCTGCTGCGCCTGCCAATCGGCGAGCTGCGCGGCGTCTATTTCGGGCTGTTCGTCGAGCGCGCTGAGCCTGCGCTTCCACCAGGAACGGTACCGGTACGCGGAGACGTCGCCGGTCACGTCGCTGCCGATCACGCGGCCGGCGAGCAGGCCGATGCCGTGCGCGAGATCGTCCTCGCCGAACCGGCCTTGATCCCAGTTCGTGCGCGCGACGTCGGCGCGGAGCACGTCCTTGTCGATCGACAGATAGACCGGCGCGGTCGCGCCGCGCTGCTCGTCGGCGAAGCGGTCGAGCAGCGCGGCCGGCGCGTCGAACGCGCGGAACGTGGCGCCGAGGCCGAGCCGCGCGGCCCAGCGCACGTCGACGCCGACGGTCCAGTAGACGAGCCGGCCGCGCCGCAGCGGCGTCAGGTAGTTCTCCCACGCGTGCGCGGCGGACACGTCGGCCGAGCCGATGCCGACGACGTGCACGCGCGCGACGTGCGCGAGCGCGGCGACGCGGCGCACCCACGAGCCGCAGTGCACGCCGAACGGGAAGCGCATGTTGTCCGGATGGTTGTCGAACACGACGACCTCGAACGGACCGTCCGCGGCGCGCCGCGCGATCAGCGGCCAGCTCAGATGGTGATAGTCGCCGCTGCCGAGGAACGCCGTGCCGTAGTCCGCCGGCAGGCGGCGCTCGATCTCGGCGACGACCGCGCGGAAGCGGCGCAGGCCGCAGCCGAAGCGGATCGCCTCCTGGTGCGCGCCGAGCGCGAGCACGGTCGCGTCGGGCAGCGGCCCGACCGAGCCGTCGAAGTCGAGCACGAGCGGCGCGCGCGTCATCGTGCGTGCTCGGCCGAGCGATTCGCCGCGTCGCGTTCGGCCCAGGCGCGGTCGCTCTCGAAATGCGCGCCGAGCCGGCGCAGCGCCGCGCGCAGCACGCGGCTGCGCGGACGCACCGCGTGGCGCGTGAACGTGAAGCGCGCGCCGAGGTACGCCTTGATCTCGGGATCGGTCCAGCCGGCGACGTAGCGGGCGAGGCCGCGCTCGCGCGCGTACTCGAGGTTGTGCATCCAGCTGACGAAGTAGAGGTTGCGTTCGCGCGCTTCCGGGTACGCGAAGCCGACGTACTTGTCGACGAGCGCGTCGCCGACGACGAAGCAGAGATTCCAGCCGATCAGGCGCCCGGCGTCGCGATACGCGAACACGACGCCGGCGAGCGAGGCGTCCTGCAGCACCGCGTCGAAGAACGCCGGCGTCAGCAGGTCGAAGTGAATCTCGCTCTGGCGGTAGACCTCCAGGTAGCGCGCATAGAGCTCCGCGCGCAGGCCGGCGTCGGCGAAGCGCGCGTCGCCGGTCGGCACCGCCTCGATCTCGAGGCCGGCGCGCGCGCGCAGCTTGCGCCGGATGTCCTTGCGCCGCGCGGACGAGAGCCGGCCGAGGTACTCGTCGACGGACGCGAAGTCGATCGGCACCCAGGCCAGGGCCTGGCCTTCGAGCAGCACGAAGCCGGCGCGCGCGCAGGCCGCGGCGAGCGCGCGCGCAGCCGCGTTGCTCGCCGCGTCGAGCAGCGGCGAATCCTGCGGAATGTCCTTGACGATCAGGAACGCGTAGTCGCGCGCGTACGCATCGAGCCACTCGCGCACGAGCGCCGCGGCGTCGACGCCGATCGGCAGCAGGGCGTATTCGGAAACCGTCGTGCCGACGAAGCAGGTGCGCGGCCGCAGCCATCGGCCCCAGCGCGCGTACAGCGGCAGCGCGGCGACGCGGCGGCGCAGCGCGTCGTCCGCGGTCGTCAGCAGGTCGAAGCGTGCGACGAACGCCGGCGCGCCGAGCGGCGTCGTCAGCGCGACGAAGTCCTGCGGCGGCGCGGCGAGAAAATGCCGGACCAGCGCCGGCGGCTCGAGCAGGTCGTGGAACGCCGCGTGCGGGCGTTCCGCGCACGCCGCCATCAGTCGATCGCGGCCGCGATCGCCGCGCCGCGCGGCAGCTCGACCGGCCTGCGCTCGGCGATGCGATGGAAGAACGCGGCCGAACGCTCGATCAGAAGGCTGCGCTGCCGGTCGACCGTAATCATGTGATAGCTGTCGTCGAGCAGCAGCGTCTCGACCGGCGCGCGCACGCCGCGTTCGACGACGCGCACGTTGCGCAGGCTGGCGACGTCGTCGTGCGCGGAATGCGCGACGAAGCACGGCGCGCGCACGCGACCGATGCGGTTGCGCACGTGCAGCGACAGGCGCTGGAACTCGGCGAGCGACGGCCACGGGAAGCCGGCGAGGCCGGCCGCCTGGCTGTCGCCGGACAGCATCGCGCCGACGATGCGGTTGCGCACGCGCTCGTCCTTGATTCCATACGGTTCGGTCTCCGCGGAGACGCGGTCGCGGCCGATGCCGAGCGCGGTCACGAGCGGCAGCAGGAACGCGAGGCGGCCGATCGCCGGCGTCGCCCAGCCGTCGTGGAAGAACGTCGTGCCGTACAGGCCGAGCCCGTCGATCTCGCGCGGCCGGTCGATCGCGAGCTTCAACGCGAGTACCGCGCCCATCGACAGGCCGGCGACGAACAGATGGTCGACCTGCGCGCGCAGGCGCTCCGCCGCGAGCGCCACGCTCGCGCTCCAGTCGCGCCAGCCGGTCGCGAGCAGGTCCGCGACGTCGCCGCAATGGCCGGCGAGCTGCATGCCGAGCACGCTGAAGCCGGCGCGGTTCAGCCCGTTGCCGACGAAGCGCATCTCGGTCGGCGTGCCGGTCAGACCGTGGATCAGCAGCACGCCGGAGCGGCCGCCGCGCAAGTAGAACTCGGAAGGCTTAATCATCGAATCGCCGACGCGGCAAAAACGGAACTTTAACACGCCGCGCGCAGCGCAGGTCGTGGTTCGGGCCGGCAGGATGCGCCGGCGATCTTTCGCCCGGCTTTCGCGCGCCGGCCGCGTTGAGCGCCGCGCGTCGCGCATTGGCGCGGACATTGCTTCATCGGCGCAATCTCACAAGGTGACGCCATGAGCCGTTGGTTACGACTGTCCCGTCGTTCGTTGTCCGTATTGCGCGGCGTCCTGCCGGTCGTCGGGCGCCTGATCGCGATCCGGCCCGAGCGCACGC
>DASWOS010000428.1:0-2738 GCA_036398645.1 Dokdonella sp.
CACGGCCGCTTCGAGCCGTATGCGCACGCGCACGTGCACGGCCGCTTCGACGAGGTGCCGCCGTCGCCGAACCAACTGCGCTGGAGCCCGTTCCCGCTGCCGGACGAACCGACCGACTTCGTCGACGGCCTGTACACCGTCGCCGGCAACGGCAGCGCGGCGGTGCAGAGCGGCGTCGGCATCCACGTCTACGCGGCGAACCGGTCGATGCAGGGCCGCTGCTTCTACGACGCCGACGGCGAGCTGCTGATCGTGCCGCAGCTCGGTCGGCTGCGCCTCGCCACCGAGCTCGGCGTCGTCGAGATCGAGCCGCAGGAGATCGCGCTGATTCCGCGCGGCATCCGCTTCCGCGTCGAGCTGCTCGACGCGGCGGCGCGCGGCTACGTCGCCGAGAACTTCGGCGCGCCGCTGCGCTTGCCGGAGCTCGGCCCGATCGGCTCGAACGGTCTCGCGAACGCGCGCGACTTCCTCGCGCCGGTCGCGGCCTACGAGGACGTCGACGGCGATTTCGAGCTGATCGCGAAGTTCCAGGGCGCACTGTGGTCCGCGCCGATCGACCACTCGCCGCTCGACGTGATCGGCTGGCACGGCAATCACGTGCCGTACAAGTACGATCTGCGCCGCTTCAACACGATCGGCTCGATCAGCTACGACCATCCCGATCCGTCGATCTTCACCGTGCTGACCTCGCCGTCGGACACGCCGGGCGTCGCCAACCTCGACTTCGTGATCTTTCCGCCGCGCTGGCTCGTCGCCGAGGACACGTTCCGGCCGCCGTGGTTCCATCGCAACGTCGCGAGCGAATTCATGGGCCTCGTGCACGGCGCGTACGACGCGAAAGCCGGCGGCTTCGAACCGGGCGGCGCATCGCTGCACAACTGCATGAGCGGCCACGGGCCGGACGCGGCGAGCTTCGCGAAGGCGAGCGCGGCCGATACGACGAAGCCGGACCACATCGTCGACACGATGGCGTTCATGTTCGAGACGCGTGCGGTGATCTCGCCGACGCGGCAGGCGCTCGAAGCGCCGCAGCGGCAGGCCGACTACCAGGAGTGCTGGAGCGGCCTCGCCAAGCGCTTCGCACCGGAGCCCGCACGATGACGCACCGCCGCGCCGGATCGCCGATCGCACGGCGATGAGCGGCGCGCGCGACGCCGACGCCTACACCGGCTACGCGCGCTGGAAGCACTGGCAGGGCGCGTTCGCGTTCCGCGAGCGCGACGCGCGCTACTTCGCCGCCGAACTTCGCGGCGTGCCGCTGCGCGATCGGCGCGTGCTCGAGATCGGCTTCGGTGACGGCGCGTTCCTGGCCTGGGCGAGGCGACACGGCGCCGAGGTCGCGGGCCTCGAGATCAATGCGGACATGCTCGCCGCGGCCGCGCGGCACGGCTACGCCGCGAGCGCCGCGCCGCGCCGCGCCGCTCCGCGAGCTCGCCGCCGAAGCACGCCGCTACGACCTGATCGTCGCGTTCGACGTGCTCGAGCACTGGGACACCGACGAGCTGATCGCGAACTTCGAGGCGATCGCCGCGCTGCTCTTCGAAGGCGGGCTGTTCCTCGCGCGCTTCCCGAACGGGCACAGCGCGTTCGGACGCATCTACCAGTACGGCGACTTCACGCACAAGAGCGTGCTTTCGCATTACAAGATCGGCTATCTTGCCGCGCGCAGCGGGCTCGACGTCGTGCGCATCGCGAACGCGCGACGCGTGCCGTCGCGTCCGGGCCTGCTGCGCGCGCTGCGGCATCGATGGCGCGCGGCGCGGCGTGCGTGGATCGAGCGGTCGCTGTCGCGGCTGTACGGCGTCGCGCGGCTTCCGCTCGATCCGAACCTCGTCGCCGTGCTGCGCAAGCCGGCGGCCGTCGCCCGCGACGCGTCGTCGACGCCGCGCGACGCACACGAACCCGACCCGGAGCAGGCATGAAGCTCGGAAGTCTGAAACGCGGCGGTCGCGACGGCCGCCTGATCGTCGTCAGCCGCGACCTCACGCGCGCCGTCGACGCCGGCGAGATCGCGCCGACGCTGCAGCGCGCGCTCGAGGACTGGACCAACGCGGCGCCGCGGCTCAATGCGCTGGCGGAGGCGCTGAACCGCGGCGACGCCGCCGGCGCGTTCGCGCTCGACGTCGCCGCGCTCGCCGCGCCGCTGCCGCGCGCGTACGAGTTCGTCGACGGCAGCGCGTATCTGCCGCACGTCGAGCGCGTGCGCCGCGCGCGCGGCGCCGAGGTTCCGTCGTCGTTCTACACCGATCCGCTGATGTATCAGGCGACCGGCGCCGGCTTCTACGGTCCGTACGACCCGATCGTCGCCGCGAGCGAGGACTGGGGCATCGATCTCGAGGCCGAGGTCGTCGTCGTCACCGACGACGTGCCGATGGGCGTGTCCGCGGCCGCCGCCGGCGCGCACATCCGCCTCGTCGGCCTCGTCAACGATGTCAGCCTGCGCAACCTGATTCCGGCCGAGCTCGCCAAGGGCTTCGGCTTCCTGCAGTCGAAGCCGCGCTCGGCGCTGTCGCCGGTGTTCGCGACGCCGGACGAACTCGGCGGCGCCTGGCGCGATGCGAAGCTGCACCTGCCGATGCACACGTGGATCAACGGCGAGCGGTTCGGCGCCGCCGACTGCGGCGTCGACATGCAATTCAGCTTCGCCGAACTCGTCGCGCATGCGGCGAGGACACGCCCGCTCGGCGCCGGCACGCTGGTCGGCTCGGGCACGATCGCGAACCAGGATACGTCGAAGG
>DASWOS010000429.1:0-9897 GCA_036398645.1 Dokdonella sp.
GTGGTCGAGCGCGGCGAGGATCCGGCGCTCCTGGCGCAGCCGGCGCAGGCCGTCGGTGGTCGGGAAGCCGCGCAGCAGCTTGACCGCGACCGCTTGCGCGAAGCCGCCGTCGACGCGCTCGGCGAGGAACACCGTGCCCATGCCGCCTGCGCCGAGCTCGCGCAGCAGCCGGTACGCGCCGAGGCGCTCGTCGTGCGGCAGCGCGAGCCGCGCCGCGCCGGCACCGGCCGCGCGCGCGAGCGGATCGTCGGCGTCGGCGTCGGCCGCGAGCAGGCGCGCCAGCGTCGCGCGCTCCGCGGCGCCGATCGGCAGTGCCGCGAGCGCGTCGGCGCGCGCGCGCGGCGGCAGCGCGCGCAACCGCTCGAACGTGTCGGCGTAGCGGTCGAGCGGCGACGTGCTCATGCTTCGAGCGCGGTCTTCAGCCATGCGCGCGCGAGGCGCAGGTCGCGGTCGACGGTGCCCTCGGAGACCTCGAGCGCGGCGGCGACCTCGCCGCGGCTCAACCCGCCGAAGTAGACCATCTCGACCGTGCGTGCACGCCGCGCGTCGGCCGCGGCGAGATCGCGCAGCGCCGCGTCGACGCGCAGCAGGTCGGCGTCGGCGGCCGGATCGGCGACGCCGAGCGCCTCGTCGAGCGCGAGCGGCCGCACGCCGCCGCCGCGCTTGTCGGCGAGCCGCTTGCGCGCCGCGTCGACGAGGACCTGGCGCGTCGCCTGCGCGGCGACGTGGAAGAAGTGGCGGCGGTCCTGCCAGTCGAGCTCGTCGCCGAGCAGGCGCAGCAGCGCCTCGTGGGCGAGGTCGGTCGCGCTCAGCGTCGCGCCCGGCATCACGCGCAGCGATTGCGCGGCGATCGCGCGCACGTTCGCGTAGACGCGCTGCATCAGCGCCTCGCGCGCGCCGGCGTCGCCGTCGCGCCAGGCGGCGAGCAGGCGCGTGATCTCGTGGTCGGCACCGGAGCGGGACATGCGCCGATTGTATCGAGCCGGCCGTCCGGCCCGGCGGCGCGGCGCGTGCGGTTGGGGTTTTCGCCGCGATCCTGCGTAACAGGCAGCACCCGACCCGGAGCGTCCGCCATGTCCCTGCTGTCCCGAATCGCGTTTTCGATCCTCCTCGCCGCCGCGGTGCCGGCGTTCGCGTTCGCGCAGACGCCGCCGGACGCGACACCGGACCTGCGTCCGGAGATGTTCGAATCCGGCCAGTGGTTGCCCGGCCACGTCGTCACGAGCGCGCGCCAGCGCGACGGCAAGCTGCTGATCGGCGGCTCGTTCGACCGCGTCGCCGGTGGCGCCGCGCGGCACGGCCTGCTGCGCCTGAACGCGGACGGTTCGCTCGATGCCGGCTTCGCGCCGGTGTTCGCGAGCCAGACCGCGCTCGAGGTCGCCGCGCTCGCGGTCGCCGGCGACGCGATCTACGCCGGCGGCCTGTTCGAGACCGTCGACGGCCTGCCGCGCGCGAGCATCGTCAAGCTGCATCTCGACGGCAGCGTCGACGCGGCGTGGACCTCGCCGTTCGCGAGCACGTCGGCGAACGAGGTCGCCGCGATCGTCGCGACCGCGGCCGGCGTGTTCGTCGGCGGCGACCTGCTCGACCACGACGCGTACGGCCTCGTTCGGCTCGATCCGGCGACCGGCGCGTACGACCCGAGCTGGGCCGCGCCGACGCGCTACGCGCCGGGCTCGGCCTCGCGCGGCGAGGTGTTCGCGCTCGCCGCGGTCGGCGGCGATCTGCTGGTCGGCGGCGAGTTCGGCGAGATCGCCGGCGTCGCACGGCAGAGCATCGCGCGGATCAGCCAGTCCGCGCCGGTCGCGGTGCGCACGCTCGTGAGCGACATCAGCGGCGAGGTGCACGCGTTCGCACTCGCCGGCCGCTCGGCCTATGTCGGCGGCAACTTCTTCGGCAACGCCGGACCGGACTATCTGATGCGCATCGACGTCGCCAGCGGCGCGGTCGACCTCGGCTGGCAGCCGGCGACGTTCGGCGCGGTGTTCGCGCTGCATCTCGTCGCCGACACGCTCTACGTCGGCGGCTCGTTCGTCGCCGCGGCGCCGGGCGGCGCGCGTCTCGTGCGCGTCGCGACGCGCGGCGACGGCAGCGTCGACCCGAGCTGGAATCCGCTCGCCGAGGACGCCGTGCTGACGATCGCCGACAGCTGCCACGGCCGGCTCGTCGTCGGCGGCAACTTCACGACGCTGAGCGGGCAGACGCGCGACGGCTTCGCCGCGTTCACGATCCCCGAGCTCGACTGCCTGTTCGCCGACGGCTTCGATCCAGGCTGAGCGCGCCGCGCGGCGTGCGTGCCGCCGGCTCAGGCCGTGGCCTCGGCGGCTTCGGTCGCGGTCGCGACGATGCCGGCGTGCACGGTGCGCGGCTCGGCCTCGGCCGGCATCGCGTGGATGCCGAGCCGCTCGAACAGCGCGAGATCGCGCACGGTGTCGGGGTTGCCGGTGGTCAGCAGCTTCTCGCCGTAGAAGATCGAGTTCGCGCCGGCGAAGAAGCACAGCGCCTGCAGCTCGTCGCTCATCTCGGCGCGGCCGGCCGACAGGCGCACGATCGAGGCCGGCATCAGCAGCCGCGCGACCGCGATCGTGCGCACGAACTCGAACGGATCGAGCGGCGCGGTCTCGGCGAGCGGCGTGCCCTCGACGCGCACGAGCCGGTTGATCGGCACCGAGTCCGGATGCGCCGGCAGGTTCGCGAGCACCTGCAGCAGGCCGGCGCGCTCGTCGCGCGACTCGCCCATGCCGACGATGCCGCCGCAGCAGGTGCGCAGCCCGGCGTCGCGCACCGCGCCGAGCGTGTCGAGGCGGTCCTGGTACTCGCGCGTGCGGACGATCTCGCCGTAGAACTCCGGCGCGGTGTCGAGGTTGTGATTGTAGTAGTCGAGGCCGGCCCGCTTCAGCGCGTCGGCCTGCGGCCGCGTCAGCATGCCGAGCGTCGCGCAGGTCTCGAGGCCGAGCGCCTTGACCGCGGCGACGATCGCGGCGACCTTCGGCACGTCGCGATCCTTCGGCGAGCGCCACGCCGCGCCCATGCAGAAGCGCGTCGCGCCGGCCGCCTTCGCCTGCTTCGCCTTCGCGACGACCGCGTCGACCGACATCAGCTTCTCCGCGGCGACGCCGGTCGCGTAGCGTGCGGCCTGCGGACAGTACGCGCAGTCCTCCGGGCAGCCGCCGGTCTTGATCGACAGCAGCGTCGACACCTGCACCGCGTTCGCGTCGTGGTGCGCGCGATGCACTGCGTGCGCGCGCGCGAGCAGGTCCGCGAACGGCAGATCGAACAGCGCGCGCACCTCGCCGCGGCTCCAGTCGTGACGAATCGCATCGGCGGGCATGCGGCGCTCCGGCTCGCTAAAGTGGGAGCCGAAGTCTTGGACACGCGCCCGGAGGCTGTCAACTTGAAACGGGGGCTTGCGGTTGACGGACTCGCCGGCCGCGCGCTGCGCGTGCTGCTGCCGCCGCGCTGCGTGCTGTGCGGCGCGCGCGGCGCGGCGGCGCGCGATCTCTGCGCAGGCTGCGCGCGCGATCTCGCCGTGAACGCGCCGTGCTGCCCGCGTTGCGCGCTGCCGCTCGAGGCGCCGGCGCCGCTCTGCGGCGAATGTCTCGTGCGCGAGCCGCCGTTCGCGGCCGCGTGGGCGCCGTTCCGCTATGCGCCGCCGCTCGACGCGCTGGAGACGCGCTTCAAGTTCCATCGCGACCTCGCCGCCGGCCGCGTGCTCGGCGAGCTGCTCGTCGAACGCGCGCGCGTCGAGCGGCCGCCGCGACCCGCCGCGCTGGTGCCGGTGCCGCTGCATCGCGCACGGCTGCGCGAGCGCGGCTACAACCAGGCGCTCGAGCTCGCGCGGCCGCTCGCACGCGCATTCGCGATCCCGCTCGCGACCGACGCGCTGCTCCGCGCGCGCGACACGCCGGCGCAGACCGGCCTCGACGCGGCCGCGCGCCGGCGCAACCTGCGCGGCGCGTTCGTCGTCGCCGCGCCGCTGCCGGATCACGTCGCGCTCGTCGACGACGTAATGACGACCGGTGCGACGGTGCGCGAGGCCGCGCGCGCGCTGCGCCGCGCCGGCGTCGCGCGCGTCGACGTCTGGGCGCTCGCGCGCGCGCCGTCGCGCACGCGGTGAGCCCGCCGTGGCCGGCGCCGCCGCGGTGCGCGGTTACACTGCCGCCGTTCCCGTCCGGGGTTGGGCCGCACGCCGCCGTGCAGGCTAGCGAGGCGATCGGTGCGCGACGATGGGTGAGGCTGTTTACCGCTTCGGCCGGTTCCGGCTCGACGCGGCCAAGCGCGAGCTCCGCCGCGACGGCGCGCCCGTCGACGTGCCGGCGCGCGCGTTCGTCGGCCTGCTGCACCTGATCGAGCATCGCGAGCGCGCGATCGCGCGCGCCGAGCTGATCGAGGCGTGCTGGCATCGCGACAACGTGTCGGACACGCAGCTGTTCCAGCTGATCCTGCGCGCGCGCCGGCTGGTCGGCGACGACGCCGACGTGCAGCACAGCATCCGCACGATTCCGGGCTTCGGCTATCGCTGGGTCGCGCCGACCGAGATCGAACCGCAGGCTGCCACGCTGCGCGCGGACGCGGCCGCGCCGACCGGCGCGCAGGCCGATCGCGCGCGGCCACCGAGCGCGGCGGCCGGCGAAGCCGCGGCGGCGGCGACCGACGCGGACGTCGCCGCGCGGCCGCCGCGGCGCCGCCGGCCGTGGCTCGCCGCGGCCGCGCTCGCCGTCGCGGCGGCGGCCGTCGTGCTCGCGTTCCTGCCTTCGCGGCATTCCGGCATAGCGGTGCCTGCCGCATCGCCGAATCCGCGCACGACGGACGCCGCGGCGATGTACGTCGCCGTGCTGCCGCTGCGCGTCGACGCGGCGGCCGACGCGGCTTGGGTGCGGCTCGGCGGCATGGATCTCGTCGCCGATCGCCTGCGCCGCGCCGGCCTCGCCGTGCAGCCGAGCGAGGCGACGCTCGGCGTCGTCGGCGCCGCGCGGTCCGGGCCCGGCGACGACGTCGCGCGGCTGCGTCGCGTCGCCGACATCGGCCTGATCGTCGCCGGCGCGGTGGAGCGGCGCGGCCCGGCGTGGAACGTGGATCTGCGCGCCGACGCCGACGGCATGCACGAGCTGCACGCGAGCGCGAGCGACGCCGACCTCATGGCCGCGCTGCGCGGCGCGAGCGACACGCTGCTGACCGCGCTCGGCCGCAGCGCGCCGGCCGACGCGATCGGCAGCGCGCTCGCCGAACGCGTGCAGCGCGTGCGCGCCGCGCTGCTCGCCGATGATCCGGAGCGGGCCGCGGCGTTGATCGAGGACGCGCCGGAGTCGATGCGCGGCGACGGCGAGCTGCGCCTGCTGCACGCGCAGATCGAGGAGCGGCGCGGGCATTTCGACGCGGCCGAAGCCGAGCTGACGCGGTTGCTCGCCGACGTCCGCGACGGCGAGGACGACGCGTACCTGCACGTGCGCGCGCTGATCACGCGCGGCAGCGTGCGCCTGCGCCTCGATCGTGGCCTGCGCGCGGCGAAGGACGATTTCGACGCCGCGCTCGCCGTGCCCGGCGCCGGCGCGTTCGTGCACGCGGTCGGCGACGCCTACGTCGGCCGCGGCGCGGTCGGCACGCTGAGCGGCGACTACGCGGCGGCGGCGTCGGATCTCGGCCGCGCGCGCGCATTGCTCGGCCAGAGCGGCGACCTGCTCGCGGTCGCGCGCGTCGACCTCGAGCTCGCCTTGCTGGATTCCGCGCGCGGCGCGGCGGCCGAGGCCGGCACCCGTTTCGAGCAGGCGGCGCGGCGGCTCGAAGCGTTCGGCGCGATGCGCCCGCTGAAGAGCGCGCTGATCGGCCTGCAGGACGTGCAGTTCGACCAGTTGCAGAATCGCGCCGCGCTGGCGACGAGCGACCGTGCCTGGACCCTCGCCGCCGGCGGCGACCCGCTGCTGAAACGCGTGATGGCGCTGATGCGCGCGCGCATCCTGCTCGCCAACGGACGCCTGCGCGAGCTGCACGCGCTGATCGCCGAGATCGAAAACGGCGATCAGGCGTATCTCGCCGAGTCGCGCGACGCCGAGCGGCTGCGTCTGCTGCGCGTGCAGCTCGCGCTGACCGAAGGCCGCGCCGCCGACGCGGCGCGCGAGGCCGCCGAGCTGCCGGCCGCGATGCTGCCAGGCGGCGGCGACGACGTGCTGCGCGCGAAGGCCGCGCTGTGGCGGCAGCGCGCGCGGCCGCCGACGCCGGCCGCGCCGGGCGAGGCGCTCGCGCCTTCGGCCGCGGCCGACGCCGGCACGCGCGCGGCGGCGCCGTACCGGCGGCTCGCCGAGGCCGAACGCGCGCGGGCGCTCGGCCGCCGCGACGACGCCGAGCGCGCGTACCGCGATGCGCTCGATCTCGCCGAGGCCGGCCGCACGTCGCTGACGCTCGCGACCGTCGTCGCGTCGTACGCGGACGCGCTGATCGAGCAGCGCCGGCTCGGCGACGCGGCCGCGGTCGCCGGCCGCGTCGGTGCCTGGGCCGAGGACGATTTCGACTGCGCGGTGGTCGGGCTGCGGCTCGCGCATGCGCTCGGCGAGCGCGGCGCCTGGGAGGCCGCGCTCGCGAACGCGCGCCGGCTGGCCGGCGAGCGCGCGCTGCCGGCGGCGCTCGCCGCCGCGCCGACGTCGAGCGCAAGCGGTTGAAACGGCGAGCGAAGCGGGCGACGAAGACGGACCGAAGCAGATCGTAAGGCGGCCGGAATGGACGTCGGCGCCGCGTCGCGTCCAGAGTCGACACGGGCGCGGCCCACCGGCGCGCGCCCGCCTTTTCTTCGAGAGACCCCGCGATGATTCGACGATCCGAGTTCAGGCTGGTCCTGCTCGCGCTGGCGGCGGCGTCCGCCCCGGCGCTGGCGGAGCCGGCGTCCCGCTCCGGCCTGCCGCCGGCCGCCGTGCCGGCCGCCGGCGTTCCGGCGCCGCCGTTCCGCAGCGCGGCCGACCGCGTGTTCGCCGACGGCGTCGACGGCGCGCCGGCCGGGTCCGGCCCGGTCACGCGCTACGACGACCGCGCCGCGTTCCTCGCCGCGGTCGCCGACGGCTACGCCGGGCACGACTTCGCCGAGATCGCGCCGGGCCCGAGCGGGCTCTTGACCTACGAGGACGGCGTCGACTACGACATCGACGATCCGTACGCGGATCCGCCGCTGACCGAGCCCGCGCCGTACTGGTACCAGATCTTCACCGGGCTGTTCCCGAGCAACCCGCTCTACGACGGCGACGGCTTCCTGTCGACCGACCGCATCGGCGACCCGATCTCGGTGCTGACGCGGATCGGCGAGCCGCCGATCACCGCGATCGGCGCGACGATCTGGACGTCGGACTTCGGGCTGCAGCCGGTCGCCGGCACGCTGACGGTCATGCTGATCATGCAGGACGGCAACGTCGATCCGGTGACGTTCGAGGTCGACGCGACCGCCGGCGCCGCGTTCGTCGGCTTCGTCGCACCGATCGGCCAACCGATCGCCGGCATCCTCGTCTACGCCGACGCGCTCGACGCGCCGGTGCCGGGCGAGTCGCCGGACCGCTGGCCGACGCTCGACGACCTCGTCGTCGGGAGCGCGCGGCCATGACGACGCTGCCGATCCGCCGCTTCGCGTTCGCCGCCGTGCTGGCCGCGTGCGCGGCCGCTTCGAGCGCGCGCGCCGACCCGCTGACGCTCGCCGGCACGAGCGCGCCGACCACCTACGCGCGCGGCCGCACGAACAGCTACCTGCTCGACCTCTACGTGATCTCGCCGAACTTCGGCGGCGCCGACGCGCTGTACTTCACGCTGCCCGCCGGCGTCACGCTGTCGGCGGTGCGCCTGCGCAACACGTTCAGCTGGTGCTCCGACATCCATCTCGCCGTCATGGGCATGGGCAGCAGTGAAGGCGGCTGGTACGCGCTGTCGTATCCGGTGCAGGATGGCTGCGGCTATTTCTCCGGCATGGGCGATCCGGGCATGGAGCAGATCGTCATCGTCGACGTCGACGTGCCGGCCGATTACGCCGGCGACCTGCCGCTGGTGGTCAACGCGCTCGGCGACGGCATCGACGATCCGCCGTACCAGTCGGCGCTGACGCTGACGATGACCGACGACGGCAGCGTGCCGCGCAGCTGGGACTTCGACGCGGCCGCCGCGCCGGCGTTGCCGGCCGGCTGGACGACGACGAGCGCCGGCGCCGGCGTCGCCTGGGCCACGCAGGCCGGGGCCGCCGCGTCCGGCGCGAATGCCGCATACGCGCCGACGCGCGACGCCGCCGGCGAGTCGGTGCTGACCGCTCCGGCGATCGCGATTCCGCCCGGCGCGAGCGAGCTGCAGTTCCGCCAGCGCTACGCGAGCGAGGCCAGCCGCGACGGCGGCGTCCTCGAGATCGCGATCGACGACGGCGCGTACGAGGACGTCGTCGACGCGGGCGGTACGTTCGCGCTCGGCGGCTACACCGGCGCGCTCGACGCGTCGGACTGTACCGACGACACGAATCCGCTCGCCGGCCGCGCCTCGTGGACCGGCGTGCAAGCCGCGTTCGCGCCGGTCACGGTCGCGCTGCCGGCCGCCGCGGCCGGCCACCAGGCGCGCTTCCGCTGGCGGCTCGGCACCGACTGCGCCGGCGCGTCCGACGCGTCGAACGGCTGGTGGATCGACGACGTGCGCGTCGTGCCGGCGGCGCCGAAGCTCGCGCTGCCGGCGAAGCTCGCGGTCCGCGTCGAAGGCGGCGCGTCGTGGAGCGAGCCGCTCGCGATCGGCAACGACGGCGGCGGTACGCTCGGCTACGCGGTCACCGCCGCGGCCGCGACCGGCGACGATCCGGCCGCCGACTGCGCGACGCCGTCGGCGGCGCCGGGCTGGCTGCACGTCGACGGCGGCAGCGGCGTGCTCGCCGGCGGCGAGCGCACGCGCATCGCGGTCGGATTCGACGCCGCCGCGCTCGCGGCCGGCGACTACGCCGGCGTGCTCTGCGTCGCGAGCGACGACGCGGCGGCGCCGCTCAGCGCGATTCCGGTCCGGCTGAGCGTGGCCGCCGCCGCGTGCGCGGCGCCGGACCGCATCTTCGCGAACGGCTTCGACGACGACGGTACCGGCTCCTGCGGCGCTGCGCTGCGCACCTACGACGACCGCACCGCATTCCTCGCCGCGGTCGCGCCGGGCTACCACGAGGACGACTTCGACGGCCTGCGCGACGGTTACGTGAACGGTCCGCTGTACTTCGGCGGCGACGGCTACCGCTACGCGGTGACCGCGCTGCCGCAGCGGCCGGACGCCTCGGACATGTACCTGTTCGCCGGCTCCGGCGTGCTGTCGACGGTCGCGGCCGGCGCCGATTCGCAGCTGACGATCACGTTCAGCGGCGTGCCGGTCACCGCGCTCGGCGGCCGCTTCTGGGGCCAGATGTTCCTCGACATCAGCCAGATCGAGATGAATCTGCAGCCGGAGACGACGATCGTGCTGACGCTCGACGACGGCACGACCGAGTCGTTCGTCGCGACCAGCCAGCAGGACTTCCGCGGCTTCGTCGCGACGAAGCCGATCACCAGCCTGACCGTCGCCGCGCCGGAGCCGACGACGATCGGCTACTCGGGCTACGTCTGGGGCGTGTTCGACGACCTGATCGTCGGCCGCGCGAACTAGCGCCCGGCTCCGCATGGGCCCGCGCGCGGCGGCCGCGCGCGATCCGCCGCGGCCGGTGCGAACCGGCCGGGCGCGAACCGCGGCGCGCGGTGCGGATCGCGCCGAAGCGCCGGCGCGCGGTCGCGGACGCATCCGTCGACGCGGTCAGTTGCGCAGCGCGAGCGCGAGCACGAGGCCGAACCAGAGCACGAAGCCGACCGCGTTGTTGTTGCGGAACGCTGCGAAGCACTCGGCGCGTCCGCGTCCGCGCATGATCCACTGCTGCCAGGCGAACAGGCC
>DASWOS010000430.1:0-4647 GCA_036398645.1 Dokdonella sp.
CGCTGCGAGGTGCAGGTGTCCTACGCGATCGGCGTCGCGCACCCGACCTCGATCTCGGTGACGACGTTCGGCACCGGCAAGATCGACGACGACAAGATCGAGAAACTGATCCGCACGCACTTCGACCTGCGCCCGTACGGCATCATCCAGATGCTCGATCTGATCCACCCGATGTATCAGGCGACGGCCGCGTACGGCCATTTCGGCCGCGCGCCGCACGAGGTCAAGCTCGCCAACGGCGAGGCGTTCACCGCGTTCTCGTGGGAGAAGATCGACAAGGCCGACGAGCTGCGCGACGCGGCGAAGCTGTAAGCGCGCGCCCGCAGGACGCCGCTCGCCGGAAGCGGCGTACAAGCGCCCTTAGGAAGCGGCTGTAGGAAGCGGCTTCAGCCGCGATTCCTCCGTACCCGTGCCTGTCCCCCGTAGGCCCCGCGCCTCCCGCGTCGATCACGCCGGCCCCACACGTCGCTCGCGCCGCCCGCGCGCGAGCGACGTCGGCACGCTCCCACCGCACCGTCCGCCGCCGCGCCCGATCCGCGGACCAGGCCGCCCGGCCGTTTGCCCGTATCGCGATGCGACGCTGCGGACGCGCGGCCACGGCAGCCGCGCCGCTCCGCGCCCGTCGTTACCGTGCGGTCGCGCACGACGCCGAGAAACGCGTCGACGGCGGTGCGTACGAGCGTCGCACCGGGCGCGCGCCGTGCGTGCCGGCGCGATCGCAGCGCCTTCTATCTCTCTATCCGGAATGAAGGATATAATCATGCGCCCGTCCGCCGAGGGGCGCTGCAGCGGTTCTTCCGCGACGCTCGGCGGCACCGCATTCCCGCGAACGAAGGGCGCCCGCTCGATTCGGAGCTCCGCATGAACGCTGTCGTCAAGAACACCCCCGCGCAGGACTTCAAGGTCCGCGATCTCGCGCTCGCCGAACTCGGCCGCAGGCGCATCCGCATGGCCGAGGAGGAGATGCCCGGCCTGATGTCGATCCGTGCGAAATACGCGCCGCAGCAGCCGCTGAAGGGCGTGCGCGTGACCGGCTCGCTGCACATGACGAAGGAGACCGCGGTCCTGATCGAGACGCTGTCCGCGCTCGGCGCGTCCGTGCGCTGGGCCTCGTGCAACATCTTCTCGACGCAGGACGACGCGGCCGCCGCGATCGCCGCGACCGGCGTGCCGGTGTTCGCCTGGAAGGGCGAGACGCTCGAGGAGTACTGGGACTGCACGCTCGATGCGCTGACGCATCCGGGCCAGCAGGGTCCCGAGCTCGTCGTCGACGACGGCGGCGACGTGACGCTGCTGATCCACAAGGGCGTGCAGATGGAGGACGGCGACGGCTGGGTCGACACCGCGTCGTCGAACCACGAGGAGCAGGTCATCAAGAACCTGCTGAAGCGCACCGCGAAGGAGCGCCCCGGCTTCTGGAAGCAGGTCGCGAAGGATTGGCGCGGCGTCTCCGAGGAGACGACGACCGGCGTGCACCGGCTCTACCAGCTCGCCGAGGCCGGCAAGCTGCTCGTGCCGGCGATCAACGTCAACGACTCGGTCACGAAGTCGAAGTTCGACAATCTCTACGGCTGCCGCGAATCGCTCGCCGACGGCATCAAGCGCGCGACCGACCTGATGGTCGCCGGCAAGGTCGCGGTCGTCTGCGGCTACGGCGACGTCGGCAAGGGCTCGGCGCATTCGCTGCGCGGCTTCGGCGCGCGCGTGGTCGTCACCGAGATCGACCCGATCAACGCGCTGCAGGCCGCGATGGAAGGCTTCGAGGTGACGACCGTCGAGGACACGCTCGGCCGCGGCGACATCTACGTGACGACGACCGGCAACAAGGACGTCATCACGTTCGAGCACATGCAGCGCATGAAGCACGGCGCGCTGGTCTGCAACATCGGCCATTTCGACAACGAGATCCAGATCGATCGCCTGAACGCGGCGAAGGACGTCCGGCGCGAGACGATCAAGCCGCAGGTCGACCGCTACGACTTCGCCGACGGCCACTCGATCTACGTGCTCGCCGAAGGCCGGCTGGTCAATCTCGGCTGCGCGCACGGCCATCCGAGCTTCGTGATGTCGAACTCGTTCTCGAACCAGACGCTCGCGCAGCTCGATCTGTGGGCGAACCGCGACTTCTACGAAAAGACCGTCTACCGGCTGCCGAAGCGGCTCGACGAGGAAGTCGCGCGGCTGCACCTCGACAAGATCGGCGTCAAGCTGACTCGGCTCACCTCCGAACAGGCGGCCTATCTCGGCGTGCCGGTCGACGGGCCGTACAAGCCCGAGCACTACCGCTACTGAGGCCGCGCGGATGAGCGCAGCCGGGTCCGCTCGTCGCGACCGTCTCGCGCCGATCGCCGCGGCGCCGGCCTCGGCGGCCGCGGCCGACCGGCGCACGTCCGGCGCACGACGCGTCGTCGGGCGGCGCCGGATGCGCGCACGCGGCACGCGCCGCGGCGCTGCCGGAGCCGTTCACGCCTTCGAGCCGCGCGGCTGCGCATCGGCGTCGCCGGCATGATCCCGGTCAGCCTCGAGTTCTTTCCGCCGAAGACCGCGGAGCAGAAGGCCGCGCTCGAAGCCGCGCTGCCGAAGCTGAAGGCGCTTCGGCCCGAGTACGTCAGCGTGACGTTCGGCGCCGGCGGCTCGACGTTGAGCTACACGCCGGAAACCGTGCGCCACCTGCGCGAAGCGCACGCGCTCGACACGGCGCCGCATCTCTCATGCATGGGCGGTACGCGCGCGGAGATCCGCGCGCTGCTCGAACGTTACGCGGACATGGGCTGCCGGCGCATCGTCGCGCTGCGCGGCGACCTGCCGTCCGGCATGGCGAGCTACGGCGACTTCCGCTACGCGAGCGATCTCGTCGAGTTCGTCCGCGCCGAGACCGGCGACCGCTTCCGGATCGAGGTCGCCTGCTATCCGGAGGTGCATCCGCAGGCCGACGACGCGCACGCGGACCTCGCGAGCTTCAAGCGCAAGGTCGACGCCGGCGCGGACGGCGCGATCACGCAGTACTTCTACAACGCGGACGCGTATTTCCGCTTCGTCGACGCCGCGCGCGCGCTCGGCGTCGGCGTGCCGATCGTGCCGGGCGTCATGCCGATCGCGAACTTCACTCAGCTGCGGCGCTTCTCCGAGCTCTGCGGCGCCGAGATCCCGCGCTGGCTGGTGAAACGGCTCGGCGCGCTCGGCGACGACGTCGAGGCGGCCCGCGAGTTCGCGGCCGACGTCGTCGCCGAGCTCTGCCGGCGCCTGATCGAAGGCGGCGCACCGGGGCTGCACTTCTACACGCTGAACCGCGCGCGCGCGACGTCGGCGATCTGCGAGCGGCTCGCGCTCGGCGCGGATTGACGCGAGCGGCGTACGTGCGCGCGCCCGTGCTGTCGGCGATCGTGCTCGGCGCGGTCGCGGCGGCATCCTCCGGCGCGACGCCGCGCGTGCACCGCTGCCTCGGCGAGCACGGTGAGACCGCGTTCTCGGATGCGCCGTGCGCGGCGGCGGCGGATGCGCCGGCCGCAGCGATCGCCGAGTCCGCGCCGCGCGCGTGCCCGGCGTCGCGCGAGGCGCTGCGCGATCGCATGGCGGAGGCGATCACGCAGCACGACGCGAATGCGCTCGCCGGCCTGCTGCGCTGGCGCGGCGTCGGCAGCGGCGCCGCGCGCGCGGACCTGCGCGCTCTGCGCGAACTCGCCGAGCGCCCGCTGCTCTCGATCGATGCCGACGACGACGGGCGCACCGGCCTGCGCGTGCGCACCGGTGGCGGCGAGGCCGGCGGCACGCGCGAGCTGCGCTTCGACGTCGCCGCCGACGGCGGCTGCTACTGGCTGACCTGGTAGCGCGGGCGCGTCGACGCGGCTGGTATCATCGCCGGCTCCGTTCGACGGAACTCGCACGATGGCACAGCAGTACCCGGAAAAGATCTGGCACAACGGCGCGATCAAGCCGTGGGCCGACGCGACCGTGCACGTGATGGCGCACGCGCTGCATTACGGCTCGTCGGTGTTCGAAGGCATCCGCAGCTACGAGACGCCGAACGGCGCGGCGATCTTCCGCCTGACCGATCATCTCAAGCGGCTGTTCCAGTCGGCGAAGATCTACGACATCGCGATCCCGTACACGCTCGAACAGATCGCCGCGGCCTGCCGCGAGGTCGTGCTCGCGAACGGGCTGGCGCAAGCGTATCTGCGCCCGGTCGCGTTCCGCGGGCTCGGCGGCTTCGGCCTGTCGGCGGAGACGCCGACCGACGTCGCCGTCGCGGCGTGGAACATGGGCGCGTATCTCGGCGCCGACGTGCTCGAGAACGGCATCGACGCCTGCGTGTCGAGCTGGCAGCGCTTCGCGCCGAACACGATCCCGGCCGGCGCGAAGGCCGGCGGCAACTATCTGTCCGGCCAGCTCGTCGCGCGCGAGGCGCGCCGGCTCGGCTTCGGCGAAGGCATCGCGCTGGCCTCGACCGGCCTGCTCAGCGAAGGCGCCGGCGAGAACATCTTCCTCGTGTTCGACGGCGCGCTGCACACGACGCCGGTCAGCGCCGCGCTGCTGAACGGCATCACCCGCCACACGATCATCACGCTTGCGCGCGCGAACGGCATCGAGGTCGTCGAGCGCGATCTGCCTCGCGAATACCTCTATCTTTGCGACGAGCTCTTCATGTGC
>DASWOS010000431.1:0-8652 GCA_036398645.1 Dokdonella sp.
CACGTGCGGCTTCTTGCGCTCGAATTTCTCTTTGGACATGACCTTAGACCTCGGAAATTTACATGCCTTGGTGCGGCACCGACGACCCTCGGGCGGAGGGATCCGGAAATGGCGGCGGCGTCGTGTTCCTCAACTGCGGCCCGACGCCTCGGCCTCCAACATGGTGCTCACGAATGGAATCGAACCATCGACCTCCTCCTTACCAAGGAGGTGCTCTACCGACTGAGCTACGTGAGCGGGTGTCACTTGTGCCGTCCTCCATGACGCACTGAACAAATCGGCATCCGTGCCGGACTTCTCTGGAAGCTTGACGACTCGAATACCTCGCCGGCCGTTCGATGGAGCGGGAGACGGGAATCGAACCCGCACCATCAGCTTGGAAGGCTGAGGTTCTACCATTGAACTACTCCCGCGCCGGAGCGATCCGCCTGTACCGCGCCGATCGGCGTTCCGACCGGATCGACCATCTCTCGATCGCTTCGGTGGTTCTCATCCACCTCCGCGAACGTCGTCTCTACTTGAAGCTGGTGGAGGGAGGTGGATTGCTCCGGGCATCCTGCCCTCCGCCCCTCCGGGGCCGCGCCTTCGGCGCGTCCCGGATCGCTCCCGGCGATCCGGTCGAACCATCTCTCGATCGCTTCGGTGGTTCTCATCCACCTCCGCGAACGTCAATCTCTACTTGAAGCTGGTGGAGGGAGGTGGATTCGAACCACCGAAGGCGTAAGCCAGCAGATTTACAGTCTGCCCCCGTTGGCCGCTTGGGTATCCCTCCGAAATTCCGTACTTCGTGCCGTCTCCGCCGTGGCGCCTCGCCACGATTTCTCGATTCGGCGCCGACATTTACGCGTCGCGCGAACCGGCAGACCGGCACGGAGCCGCACATTTTCGTTGCCGCGGTCCTCTGCTGTCAAGGCTCGCGAGTGGAAAACCGCATGCCGCGGTTTTCCTTGTCGCTCGCGCGTCGCGCGGCGAACGAAGCACGCGGTCCGCGGCCGCGGACCGCGCGGCCCCCGCGCCAGTGCACGTCTGCGCGTCCCGCGTGATCTCGACTGATCGGTGGCGCGCCGCCGTGTCGATGGAGCTTCCGTCGCGGCGCGGCAGAGCTCGGCGGTCGACGTGGCTGCCGAAGCGGCCGATCATCGGCGCAGGGGCGGCGACGCCGGCGACGGCCGCGCTCGCTCGATCCGTCGCGACGTCCCGGCGAACTCGGCGGCGCCGAGCGCATCGCAGCCGAGCGCCCCATCCGGCACCATGCGCGCGCCCGTCGCGGCCACCGCCGTCGCGGTCGCCGCCCACCGCGAACGCGCGTCGAGCCATGCGAAGCGGTCGATCGGACTGCAGCAAGCCCATGCCCTGCGCCGCGACCGCCGCCGCGACGCGCCTGCCGCGGCGTTCAGACGTTGAAGCGGAAGTGCAGCACGTCGCCTTCCTGGACGATGTAGTCCTTGCCTTCCAGGCGCAGCCGGCCCGCATCGCGCGCACCGGCCTCGCCCTTGTACTTGATGTAGTCGTCGTAGGCGATCGTCTCGGCGCGGATGAAGCCGCGCTCGAAATCGGTGTGGATCACGCCGGCGGCCTGCGGCGCGGTCGAGCCGCGCTTGACCGTCCAGGCGTGCACCTCCTTCTCGCCGGCCGTGAAGTACGTCTGCAGGCCGAGCAGCTTGTAGCCGGCGCGGATCACGCGATTCAGCCCGGGCTCGTCGAGCCCCATGTCGGCGAGGAACGCGACGCGGTCGGCCTCGTCGAGCTGCGCGAGCTCCTCCTCGATCGCGGCGCAGACCGGCACGACCTCGGCGCCCTCGGCGGCCGCGCGCTCGCGCACGCGGTCGAGCAGCGGATTGTTCTCGAAGCCGTCCTCGGCGACGTTCGCGATGTACATCAGCGGCTTCAGCGTCAGCAGGAACAGATCGCGCAGCAGCGCCTTCTCCTCGGCGTCGAGCCCGGCCGAGCGCGCCGGCCGACCCTGGTTCAGCGCCGCGTGCACCTTCTGCAGCAACGGGCGCCGCGCGAGCGCCTCCTTGTCGTTCGCCTTCGCCGCGCGCTCGACGCGCGCGAGCGCCTTGTCGACCGACTCGAGATCGGCCAGCGCCAGCTCGGTGTCGATCGTCTCGATGTCCGAGATCGGATCGATGCGCCCGGCGACGTGCACGACGTCGGTGTTCTCGAAGCAGCGCACGACGTGCGCGATCGCGTCGACCTCGCGGATGTGCGCGAGGAACTTGTTGCCGAGCCCTTCGCCCTTCGACGCGCCGGCGACGAGGCCGGCGATGTCGACGAACTCGATCGAGGTCGGCACGATCTTCAGCGGCTTCGCGATCGAGGCGAGCGCCTCGAGCCGCGGGTCCGGCACCGGCACGACGCCGACGTTCGGATCGATCGTGCAGAACGGGAAGTTCGCCGCCGCGATGCCGGCCTTCGTCAGCGCGTTGAAAAGAGTCGACTTGCCGACGTTCGGCAGGCCGACGATGCCGCATTTGATGCCCATTCGATTCTCCGGACCTGAGGCGCTGGCGGCCGCGGCGCCTAGCTCTTGACCTTCGCTTCCGCGGTCGTGTGCAACCGCTTCATCGCCGCCTCGAAGTCGCCGGCGACGGCCAGCGGCAGCACGTCGAGCGCGCGTCCGATCGCCTCGAGCATCGCCGCCTCGTCCGCCGCCGACGGCCGCCCGAGCACCCAGCCGAGCACGCGGTCCTTGTGCCCCGGGTGGCCGATGCCGATGCGCAGCCGATGGAACTTGCCGTGGCCGACGTGCGCGAACAGATCGCGCAGCCCGTTCTGCCCGCCGTGGCCGCCGTCGAACTTCAGTCGCGCGGTGCCGGGCGGCAGATCGAGGTCGTCGTGCACGACCAGCATCTCCTCCGGCGGGATCTTCCAGTAACGCAGCGCGGCGCCGACCGAGGCGCCGCTCGCGTTCATGTACGTCGTCGGCTTCAGCAGCCAGACCGAGCTGCCGCCGAGCGCGACCTTCGCGGTCTCGCCGCGCAGCTTCGCCTCGGCGCCGAACCGCGCGCCCTCGCGCGCGGCGAGCGCGTCGACGAACCAGAACCCGGCGTTGTGCCGGGTCCGCAGGTGCTCGGCCCCGGGATTGCCGAGGCCGACGACGAGGCGGAGACCGCTCACGCGCGGACGTCGCCGCGCGCGGCGGGGTCCGCCGCCGCGGCGCCGCTGCGATGGCTCATCGACGCGGCTACTTCTTCTCGTCCTTCTTCGGCGCGGCCGGAGCCGCCGGCGCCGCACCGGCGGCCGGTGCCGCCGCTTCGGCCTCGGCGGCCGGCTCCGGCTCGACCTCCTCGCGCACCTCGCGGGCGACCACGATCGCGTGATCGTGCTCCTTGCCGAGGCGCAGCTCCGGAATCTCGACGCCTTCCGGCAGCTTGATGTCGGACAGGTGCACCGTGTCGTCGACCTTCAGCTCCGACAGGTCGACCTCGATGTACTCCGGCAGGTTGCGCGGCAGGCACGAGACCTCGATGTCGTTCGCTTCGTGGGTGATGACGACGCCGGACGTCTTGCCGGCCGGCGAGCCTTCCTGGCCGAGGAAGTGCAGCGGAACGCGCAAGCGGATCGGCTCGTTCTCGTTGACGCGCTGGAAATCCAGGTGCATCACGAGCTGCTTGAACGGATGCCGCTGCATGTCGCGCAGCAGCACCTTCTGCACGTCGCCGTTGAGGCTCAAGTCGAGGATCGACGAATAGAACCATTCGTTCTGGCTCGCCTGCCAGACGTCCTTGTGCTGGATCTGGATGCTGACCGGGTTCAGCTCGCCGCCGTAGACGATCGCCGGAACGAAGCCCTCGCGACGCAGGCGGCGGCTCGCACCCTTGCCCTGGTCTTCGCGCTTCTGCACGTCGATGTGATGGATCTTTGCCATGTTCGTACTACCTTTGCCGTGATGAACCGCCTCGCGGCGGTCGGGACTCTCCCGCGACCAGGAGAGTTCGTGAGGACCGGGCGCCGGCCGGCGGCGCGAGCGCGCGGCCTGCGCCGCGCCGTCCCGCCGTCGACCGCGACGCCGCGGCCGTGAAGCTAGTCCACGTAGAGCGAGCTCACCGACTCGCCGTACGCGATGCGGCGGATCGTCTCCGCGAGCAGCTCGGCGACCGAGAGCTGCCGAATCCGGCTGCACGCCCTCGCCGCGTCCGACAGCGGAATCGTGTCGGTCACGACGAGCTCGTCGAGCGCCGATCCGATGATGTTCTGGATCGCCGGCCCGGACAGCACCGGATGCGTGCAGTACGCGACGACCTTGCGCGCGCCGTTCTTCTTCAGCGCCGCCGCGGCCGCGCACAGCGTGCCGGCGGTGTCGACGATGTCGTCGACGAGGACGCAGACCTTGCCGTCGACCTCGCCGATGATGTTCATGACGGTCGCCTCGTTCGCGCGCGGCCGCCGCTTGTCGATGATCGCGAGGTCCGCGTCGTCGAGGCGCTTCGCGATCGCGCGCGCGCGCACGACGCCGCCGACGTCCGGCGAGACGACGATCAGGTCGTCCTTCGCGTAGTAGCGCCAGATGTCGGCGAGCAGCACCGGCGAGGCGTAGACGTTGTCGAGCGGGACGTCGAAGAAACCCTGGATCTGGTCCGCGTGCAGGTCGACCGTCAGCACGCGGTCGGTGCCGACGACGCCGATCATCTCGGCGGCGACCTTCGCCGTGATCGGCACGCGCGCCGAGCGCGGACGCCGGTCCTGGCGCGCGTAGCCGAGATACGGCACGACCGCGGTCACGCTCGCCGCCGAGGCGCGCTTCAGCGCGTCGATCAGCGCGAGCAGATCCATGAAATTGTCGGCGGTCGGCGCGCAGGTCGGCTGCACGACGAAGACCTCCTGCCGGCGCACGTTCTCCTCGATCTCGACCTGCACCTCGCCGTCGCTGAAGCGACCGACCAGCGCCTTGCCGAGCGGCGCGTTCAACTCGGCGCAGATCGCCGCCGCGAGCGGACGGTTCGCGTTGCCGGTGAACACCATGATGCCGGATGTGCCCACGTTGGTGCCCACGTCTCGACTCCGCTACGCCCGCCACTGCATGCCGTACCGCCCGTTCCGCGCATCGCCGGCGGGCGCCGTTGAATGGCTGGGGCGGCAGGACTCGAACCTGCGAATGCGGGAATCAAAATCCCGTGCCTTACCAACTTGGCGACGCCCCAACCGAGAACTCCGCTCCGCGCGCCTCGTGCCACGCGCGCAGCCGCGCCAGCAACGGCGACTCGTCGACGCCCCGGGCTGCGAACGCGCGCAGGTTCGCGGGGCATTGTCGCACGAGATCGCCGGCGTCCTCGAACGAGTCGACGGCCACGAACGCGCAGCCGCCGGAACCGCTGAGGCGCGCCGCGCCGTGGCGGCCGAGCCAGTCCAGCGCGCGCGCGACGGCCGCATAGCGCCTGCGCACGACCGGCTCGAACGCATTCGCCGTCGCCAAGCCAGAAACAAAGCCGGCGATTGTCATCCGCGGCGCATCGCGTGTCAATTCGGGATCGCGGAACAGCGCGGCGGTCGGCACCTGCACGCCGGGGTCGACGACGACGTACCAGCGCGGCGGCAGCGAAACCGGCGTCAGCCGCTCGCCGACGCCTTCGGCCCAGGCGCTCCGCCCGCGCACGAACACCGGCACGTCCGCGCCGAGCGACAGCGCGATGCCGGCGAGCGCGTCTTCGTCGAGCCGCGCGTTCCAGAGCGCGTTCAGCGCGACGAGCGCGGTCGCCGCGTCCGAGCTGCCGCCGCCGAGGCCGCCACCGAGCGGGATGCGCTTGTCGATCGCGACGTCGGCGCCGAGGCGGACGCCGGCCGCGGCCTGCAGCGCGCGCGCCGCGCGCACGGCGAGATCGTCCTCGGCCGCGACGCCGGGCAGCGGCTCGACGCGCCGGATCTCGCCGTCGTCGCGCACGCGCAGGCGCAGCGTGTCGCCGCGGTCGAGCAACTGGAACACGGTCTGCAGCAGGTGATAGCCGTCGTCGCGGCGACCGACGACGTGCAGGAACAGGTTCAGCTTGGCCGGCGCCGGCCACGCGCTCCAGCCGTCGCCGGACGCGCTCAGCGCAGCGTCCATTCGCGCACCGCGAGACGGACCTTGTAGCTGCCGCTGCTCGCGAAGACGCGGCTCGGCAGCGGCGGCGCGCGACCGAGATCGTAGTCGAGGAACTCGACCTTCCAGCCGTTCTGCTCGATCGTCGCCGGCAGCCCGTCGGCGCGGAACTCGATGCGCGCCGCGCCCGGTGCACGCATGCCGCGCGCCCAGTCGGCGAGCTCGGCGACCGGCACGCGCCAACCGAGCTCGCGTTCGAGCAGCTCGGCCGCGCCGCGGCCTTCGACCGCGCGCTCGCGCAATCCTTCGAGGATCGCGTGCCCGGCGTCGCCGGACAACGTCCAGGTCTTGCCGGTGACCGGCGCGTGCACGCTGAAGCGGAACGCGGCGCCGTCCTGCTGCCATTCGAGCGTGCCGCTGCCGCCGTCGCGACCGTCGGACACGCCGAGCCGGCCGCTCAGCGTCCACGCCGCGTGCGCGGCCAGCGCGTGCTCGCGCGCGTCCTGCCGCGCGAGCGCGGCCGCGTCCGCGGCGCCGGGCCGGATGCGCGGGCCGGCGCAGGCGGCGAGCGCGAGCACACCGAGTCCGAACGCCGCGCGGCGCAGCGTCCGGCTCATGTCGTCAGCCGCCGGATCGCTTCCTGCAGCGTCTTGTTCTTCGCGTCCTTCTTGCGCCCCTCGTCCCAGATCCGGCGCGCCTCGTCGCGCTCGCCCTTGACCCAGAGCACCTCGCCGAGATGCGCGGCGATGTCGGCGTCGGGCTGCTTCGAGTACGCGCGGCGCAGGTCCTGCACCGCCGTATCGAGATCGCCCATGCGATAGCGCACCCAGCCCATGCTGTCGATGATCGCCGGCTCGTCCGGCTTCAGCTTCAGCGCGCGCTGGATCAGGTCGAGCGCCTCGGCCTGGCGCGGATCGCCGTGCCGGCTGTGGTCGGCGAGCGTGTAGCCGAGCGCGTTCAACGCCTCGGCGTCGTCCGGCTTCAGCTCGACGACGCGGCGCAGGTCGCGCTCGCCGGCGGCGGCGTCGCCCTGATCGATCAGGAACAGCGCGCGCGCGTACAGCAGGCGCGTGTCGTCCGGCAGCGAGGCGAGCGCACGCGCGTAGGCGGAGCGCGCCGCATCGGCGCGGCCGCGCCGCGCGAGCAGATCGGCTTCCATCAGGTACGCGTCGCCGAGCTGCGCGCCGTCCTCGGCGGTCTCGGCCTCGGTCCGATGCAGGAAGTCCACCGCCTGATCGGTGCGGCCGAGCTGGTCGAGCACGACCGCCTGGCGCATCTGCGCGTCGAACCAGTGATCGTCGTCTTCGTCGATCTCGCGGTACCACGACAGCGCCTCCTCGCGCTTGTCGATCATCTCGGCGAGCTGACCGAGCAGGAACAGCCGCTTGCCCGCGCGCGTCGACGCGTCGGCGCCGACCTCGCGGTAGAGCGCGGCGAGCGCGGCCTTGTCGTCGGCGCGCGCGGCGTACGCGGCGCGCGCGGCGTAGGTCGTGTCGTCCTGGCGGCCGCGCGCGAGCACGCGCGCGGCGCCGGCGTTGTCGCCGCCGTCGGCGAGCAGCGCCGCGTAGCCGCCGCGCAGGCGCAGGCTGTCCGGCGCGCGCCGCAGCGCCTCGGCGTAGAGCGCGCGCGCGGCCGCCTTGTCGCCGCGGTCGAGCGCGAGACGCGCGCTCCAGACGTACGCGTTCTCGCCGTGGAAGCGCGCGACCGCCGCGTCGGCGAGCCGGCGGGACAACGCCTTGTCGTCGAGCTTGAACGCGAGCTGGCTGATCGCGACCCAGTTCGCCTCGTGCGATCCGAGCCGCTGCGGCGTCGCGAGCCGGTCGAGCAGCCGCGCGGCCGCCTGCTTGTCGCCGGCGCCGAGCAGCGCCTGCGCGATCAGGCGCCAGCGCTGCTCGTCGTCGCGCGCGGCGATCGACTCGAGCTCCGCGTACGCGTCGTCCTCGCGGTGCTCGCCGAGCGCGATCCACGCGCGCGCTTGCGCGACGCCGGCGTCATTCGGCGCGAGCTGCTGCCAGCGCGCCGCGGCGCGGCGCGCGAGCGACCAGTCGCGCACCGACAGCGCGAGCCGCGTCGCCTCCTCGCCGAGCGCCGGATCCGACGCGCGCTCGGCCGCATCGGCGAATCCGTTCGCGGCCTCGGCGACGTCGTCGCGCTGCAGCGCGAACTGCGCCGACAGCAGCTTCAGCAGCAGGTCGTCCTCGACCGCGACCGGCTTCACGGCCGGCTGCGCCGGCGCCGACGCCGCGGTCGGCGCGCGCGGCCGCGGCGTCGCGCATGCGGCGATGGCGGCGCAGAGCGCGAGCACGGCGACGGAGCGGAAAATCATGCGAACGCTGCAAGCGACTCGATGTCGCATAAGGCCTTGTCTAGCTTGATATCACGGGACGGCGCCCGCACAATCCGCGGCGATTCCGCCGGCGGCGTGCCGATGCGTGCCGTCTTCGGCTAGCTTAGCCGATCTCGTCCACCGCAATCGGGTCCCCGCCGCTCACGCTGCCGAGGTTCGCCGCGTTCGGTCAATTCACATGGCGCTGATTGCCCTCGGACTCAATCATCTGACCGCACCGGTCGCGTTGCGCGAGCGCGTCGCCTTCCCGCCGGAAGCGACGCCGCCGGCGCTCGCCGAGCTGTCG
>DASWOS010000432.1:0-2069 GCA_036398645.1 Dokdonella sp.
CACGCTGTCGGCGATCAAGATCAACGAGGTCTGCGAGGACTTCATCCGCCGCCGCGCGATCCGCCACCTCGAGAAGGGCCGCATCTGCCTGTTCGCCGCCGGCACCGGCAACCCGTTCTTCACGACCGACTCGGCCGCCGCGCTGCGCGCGATCGAGATCGGCGCCGACCTGCTGCTGAAGGCGACGAAGGTCGACGGCGTCTACTCGGCCGATCCGAACAAGGACGCGAACGCGACGCGCTACGAGCGCCTGACCTACGACGAGGTCATCCAGCGCAACCTGCAGGTCATGGACACGAGCGCGATCGCGCTCTGCCGCGACCACAAGATTCCGCTGCGCATCTACGACATGTCGCGCCAGGGCGACCTGATGCGCATCGTGCGCGGCGAGCCGATCGGCACGCTGGTCGGCGTCGGCACACGCTGACGCGACGCGCGCGCCGCGTCCGGCGCGTTCGCCGCCGGCGCGCCGCCGTGTCGCCGGTGCCGCGCACTCGCCGCGCGAACGTCGGCGCAGGCGAGCGCCGGCGCATCGACGCGTCCGCGGCGCGCGGCTGTGAACCGAACGCGTCGCTCGCCCGGCGGATCGCATCGACGCGCCGCTCCGGCCGTTCCGGTCGCCGCGGTTCGTCGCCGTCCTCCGCTCGTCGTCGCGCGCAGGAACGCCGGTCGTGCCCCATGCGCCGCGGCGCGACATCCCGGTGATCGGCCGCCTCGACGACGCGTTGCTTGTCGGCGTCGCGATGGGCACGCTGCGCGAGGAGATCGAGGACGGCGCGGAGTTCCGCCGCTACCGCTTCGCCGAAGCCACGCGCCGCGGGCTCGCGATCGATGCGCTCGATCTCGACCGCGCGCTGGCAGCTCGAGCGCGAGAACGAGCTGAAGCTCGAGAAGCAGCTGCGCCGCGTGCGCGGCTGCGAAGACGCGGCGGGAGCGGCCGAATGCGTGTTCCGCGTCCGCCGATCCGCGCCGGCCACCCTGCCCGCCCGCGCCGGCGGCTCTCGCCGCCGGCGCGGTGCCACGGCACGCGGCCGCATGGTCTCCGCGCGCCGCGCGGCCGGCGCCTTCGGGATGACCGATAATGTCGTCCCGTCCTCGAGCGTCCGCGTGGAGTCCTCGTGAGCCGGTTCGACACGACGCGCTGGAGCCTGGTGGTGCAGGCTCGCGGCGACACGCCGCACGCGCGCACGGCGCTCGATGCGCTGTGCCGCGCGTACCGCCCGGCCGTGCTCGCCTACGTGCGCAGCCGCGGCTACGCCTCGGACGCGGCCGAGGACCTCGCGCAGGCGTTCTTCCTGCGCTTCCTCGATCAGGCCTGGCACGCCGGCGCGGACCGCGAGCGCGGCCGCTTCCGCGCCTACCTGCTGACGATGCTGAAGCGCCATCTGATCAGCAGCGAGGTCGAGGCGCGCGCGCAGAAGCGCGGCGGCGGCTCGCGGTTCGAGTCGCTCGACGACGACGCCGGGACGAATTGCGACGACGACGCGCCGGAGCGGAACTTCGAGCGTGCCTGGGCCATCACCGTGCTCGGCCGCGCGCTCGCGCGCCTGCGCGGTGAGGCCGACGAGGCCGGCAAGCGCGAGCTGTTCGACGCGTTGCGCGAGTTCCTCGTCGAGCGCCCCGACGAAGCCGATTACGCGCGCGCGGCCGAGAAGCTCGGGCTGCGCCGCAATACGCTGGCCGTCGCGGTGCACCGGATGCGCCACCGGCTGCGCGAGCTGATCGAGCACGAGCTCGCCGACACGACCTCGGCCGAGACCGACCTCGAAGCGGAGCTGCGCGACCTGCGCGACGCGCTCGCCACCGGCACGGCGCGGGAGCGGCGGTAATCCCGCTCGCGGAAACCGCAATGTCGAGTCGCGTCCGGGGAGCCCTTTCATGACGAACTCACAGCCGAGCCGCCGCGCGTTTCCGGTCACGCGGTGGTCGATGGTCACGCAGGTGTTCGCCGCCGGCGAACGCGCGCCGCTCGACGCGCTCGACGAGCTCGGCCGGCGCTATCGCTACGCGGTCTACGCATACGTCCGCTGCTGCGGCCACGCGCCGGCGATCGCGCTCGGCATCACGCA
>DASWOS010000433.1:0-2280 GCA_036398645.1 Dokdonella sp.
CCCATGTTGCAGGGCTACCTGCCCAGCCTGCTGCAGGGCGCCGGCCTGACCCTGGCGGTGGCGCTCGCCTCGCTGGCGCTGGCGCTGCTGCTCGGGCTCGCCGGCGCCGCGGCCAAGCTGTCGGCCTCCGGCGCCTGGCGCGCGGCGGCGACCGTCTACACCACCGTGATACGCGGCGTGCCGGACCTGGTGCTGATGCTGCTGATCTTCTACGGCGGCCAGATCGCGCTGAACGCGCTGGCCGAGCACGCCGGCTGGATCGACGAAGGCGGCTCGCTCGACATCGATCCGTTCACCGCCGGCACGATCACGATCGGCTTCATCTACGGCGCGTACTTCGCCGAGACGTTCCGCGGCGCGATGCTCGCGGTGCCCGCCGGGCAGAGCGAGGCCGCGCTCGCCTGCGGGATGTCGCGGACGCAGGTGCTCGTGCGGATCGTGCTGCCGCAGGCGGTCCGCCATGCGCTGCCCGGCTTCACGAACAACTGGCTCGTCCTCGTGAAGTCGACGGCGCTGGTCTCGATCATCGGACTGACCGACCTGATGTACCGCGCGAAGCAGGCCGGCGCGGCGTCGCGCGCCGCGTTCTTCTACTTCGTCGTCGCGGCGCTCGTCTATCTCGCGATCACCACCGCGTCGCTCGCCGCGCTGCGCGCCGTCGAGCGGCGGCACGCGCGCGGCGTCCGCCGCGCCGGGGCCTGACGTGGACTTCTCGATGCTCGGGTCCGCCGACACGCTGGCGCTGTACGCGTCCGGGATCGCGACCACGCTCGAGCTGCTCGCGATCTCGCTCGCCGGCGGTCTCGTGCTGTCGATCCCGCTCGCGGTCGCGCGCGCGTCGCAGGTCCGCTGGCTGTCGGCGCCGATCGCCGCGTACACGTTCGCGATCCGCGGCACGCCGCTGCTGGTCCAGGTCTACCTGATCTATTACGGCGTCGCGCAACTCGACTGGGTGCAGGCCCGCTGGGACGACGCGTGGCCGTGGATGTGGTTCAAGGCGCCGCTCTTCTGCACGCTCGTCGCGTTCGTCGCGAACACGACCGCGTACACGATCGAACTCGTCGCCGGCGCGATCCGCGAGACGCCGGCCGGCGAGATCGAGGCGGCGCGCAGCCTCGGGATGAGCGGCGCGACCGTGCAGACGCGGATCGTGCTGCCGTCGGCGCTCCGGCGCGCGCTGCCCGCATACGGCAACGAGGCGATCCTGATGCTGCACGCGACCGCGATCGCGAGCGTGGTGCCGGGCATCGTCGACCTCACCGGCGCCGCCAACAGCCTCTACGCCGCGACCTATCGGCCGTTCGAGGCGTACATTGCCGCTGCCTTCGTCTATCTCGCCATGACCTTCGTCCTCGTCGCCATCCTCCGCCTCGTCGAACGCCGCGTGCTCGCGCATCTGCGGCGACCGCCAACCACCGGCGCCGCGCCGGCGGCACCGGACGAGGTGACCGCATGAAGCGGCGCCGCCACGCGCTCGGCCCGGCGCCGATCGGCACCGAGCGCACGGTCGTCAGCCTCCATTACGGCGACAGCGGCCAGGGCGAGAAGGCGTACGTGCAGGCGAGCCTGCATGCCGACGAGTTGCCGGGGATGCTGGTCCTGCACCACCTGATCACGATGCTCGACGCGGCCGAGGCCGCCGGTCGCCTGCGCGGCGAGATCGTCCTGGTGCCGGTGGCCAATCCGATCGGCCTGTCGCAGGGGCTCCTGCACGGCCGCATCGGCCGCTTCGAGGCGGCCAGCGGCGAGAACTTCAACCGCGGCTACCCGGACTACCTCGCCGCGATGACGCCGGCCGTGATCGCGCGGCTCGGCGGCGACGCGGTGACGAACCGCGCGACGATCCGCGGTGCGATGCGCGGTCACGTCGCGCAGCTCGCGACGCCGACCGAGCTGTCGGCGCTGCGCCGCACGCTGTCGTCGCTGGCCTGCGACGCCGACGTCGTCCTCGACCTGCACTGCGACCTCGAGGCGATCCTGCATCTCTATTGCGAGACGCCGTACTGGTCGCAGTGCGAGCCGCTCGCGCGGCTGCTCGGCGCCGAGACGGTGCTGCTAGCGAAGAACAGCGGCGGCGCGTCGTTCGACGAGCACCTGTCCGGCGTCTGGTGGCAACTCGACGAGCGGCTCGAACGGCAGCGCGGCGCGGACCGGCCGGCGATCCCGATGGCGTCGATGGCGGTGACGGTCGAGTTGCGCGGCCAGACCGACGTGAATCATTCGCTTGCGACGAAGGACGCGCGCGCGTTGTTCGACTTCTTCGTCCATCGCGGGCTGATC
>DASWOS010000434.1:0-1744 GCA_036398645.1 Dokdonella sp.
GCCATGATAGCGGATCGGCGCGCGGCTGTCGCGGTCCGCGGGTGTCGCGCGCCGGTGTGCCTCTTTACGCAGGTGTCGGACGTTCCAATGCGCGCCGAAGCCGCTAGAATCGCCCTATGCCATCCGCTCTCGCGACCGAGCCGCGCCCCGGCGTGCGCCTCGACGTCTGGCTCTGGGCCGCCCGCTTCTTCAAGACGCGCTCGCTCGCCAAGCAGGCGATCGACGGCGGCAAGGTCGTGCTGAACGCCGCGGCCGGCAAGCCGTCGAAGCTCGTGCACGTCGACGACCGGTTGACCGTCGCGCGCGGCGAAGAGCGCTTCGAGATCGTCGTCGCCGCGCTCAGCGAGCGGCGCGGACCGGCCGAGGCCGCGCGGCGGCTCTATCAAGAGACGCCCGAAGGGCTCGCCGCGCGCACCGCCGCCGCGGAGCAGCGTCGCCTGCACGGCGCCGGCTACGCGCGACCGCCGACGAAGCCGGACAAGCGCGCACGGCGCCTGATCCTCGCGCTCGGCGACATCGACGCGCTCTAGAGAGGCGCCCGCAGGGACGCACCCGCGCGCGCGACGGACGCGCGCGCAGACGGCGTACCTTTTGCGTATGCGACGGACGCGCGCGCCCGCGGCGTGCGCGCCCGCACATGCGACGCGACGCGCGCCGCATCCGCGGTCACCGGTCGTGGAGATCGCGGCGGTCGGTGATACCCACGCCGCGGCGGTCATGGCGTCCGTGCGACCGGGATCGCGCAGCCCCGGTAGGAGCCGGCTTCAGCCGCGACCCACGCCGCCCGGCAACCAACGCGTCGCTTCCCGTCGCCCGCAGCATCGCCGTCGACGCGCCGCAGCAGCGCCGTCGAACGCGCGCGGATCGCCGGGCTGGACATCCGCATCGCGCTCGGCTAGATTATCTGAAAACATATCGTAAGATATTTCAACCGACACAGGTAAGGAGCTCACGATGCATTCGTTCTTCCATCAATTTCGCGACTTCGGGCGCGCCGACGCGGCGCAGTTCGGTCGTCATTCGCGCGGTCCGGGTCGCGGCTTCGGTCCGTTCGGCGCCGGCTTCATGGGCGGCTTCGGCGCGGGCGCGCCCGGCTTCTTCCGCAGCGGCCGCAAGCTCGGCTCGAACGAGCTGCAGGTCGTGCTGCTCGCGCTGCTCGCGGCACAGCCGAGCCACGGCTACGAGCTGATCAAGGCGCTCGAGGAACGTTCCGGCGGCTTCTACAGCCCGAGCCCCGGCATGATCTATCCGGCGCTGACCTATCTCGAGGAAGTCGGCTATGCAAGCGTGCAGGCCGAGGGCACGCGCAAGCTCTATCGCATCACCGACGAGGGCCGCGAGCATCTGCGCAAGAACCAGGCGCTCGCCGACGCGATCCTGAGCCAGCTCGAGCAAGTCGGTGCGAAGATGGGACGGCTGCGCGCGGTGTTTTCCGGCGACGCGGACGCCGAGGAGCGCGACGAGCGCGGCGGCCGCCCGGCCGAGATCTGGCTCGCGCTGCGCGAGCTCAAGCACGCGCTGCGCAGCAAGCGCGACGTGGGGCTCGACGAGGCGCGCCGCGTCGCCGCGATCCTGAAGCGCGCGGCCGCGGAAATCCTCGAGCGCGAATGATGGACGACGTGCGCTTCGCCGATGCCGCGCGCGCGCGGCCGGCGGCTCCGCTCGTCGACGCGCGCGTCGCGGCCGCGCTCGCCGCGCTCGCCGGCGCCGGCGTCGCGTTCGACGCGCGCGAGGGCGAGCTGGC
>DASWOS010000435.1:0-3724 GCA_036398645.1 Dokdonella sp.
AAACCGAGCACCGCGGCGAGGCCGATCGCCGCGAGCGCGAGCGTCATCGCGGCGAACGCACCGATCGCGTCGAGCAGGCCGCGCCGCGCGACGAAGCTGTCCTCGACGCGCTGCGCGAGCGGCTGGTCGAACGCGATCAGCGCGTCCGGCATGCGCTCGTGCACGAGCCGGCGCACGGGCTCGACGAGAGTCACCGCGTCGCCGTCGCCGCGCACGAGCAGGATGAACGTCGGGCTCGGCGAGGTCATCAGCCGGTACATCGTCGGCATGTCCGGCCGCTCGTCGAGCGAGAAGTTCTTGACCGTGCGCACGACGCCGACGACCGGCAACGGGTGCGGCGCCGCGCCGCCGTCGAGCGAAACGTCGGCACTGACGGTCGTCGTCAGCGGATCGCGGCCCTGCGCGAGACGCTGCACGTAGACTTCGTCGACGACGACGGGCGAGCCGTCGGCGCCGTGCGCGTCGAGGTCCTGCAGCAAGCGGCCGGCGACGAGCGGGATGCCGAGCGTGGCGAAATAATCGGCCGACACGAAGCGGTAGTGGAGCTGCTGCGGCGCACTCAGTCCGGGGATCTGCACCGTGTCGATCATGTCGCCGCCGCTGAACGGCGAGAAGTCCGCGATCGCGACGTGGCGCACGCCCGGCAGCGCGGCGGCGCGCGTCTGGAGGTCGGCGACCGCCGACTTCAGTTGCGCGTCGGTACTCGAGTCGTGGTCGGCCAGTTGCCGCTGCGGATTCGACGCATCGATGCCGACCATCAGCACGCCGCCGGCATCGAAGCCGCGGTCGACCTCGAGCACGTTGACCGCGCTGCGCAGCAGCAGCAGCGCGCTGCCGAGCAGCGCCGTGGTCAGCACGATCTGCCCGACCAGCAGCGCGGGGCGCAGGCGGCCGAGTCCGGCCGCGCCGCCGCGCGCCGACAACGCGGAACGTCCGCGCGTGAGCCGCGCGGCGAGCAGCGCCGTCGCCAGCATCACGAGCGCGACGAGGGCGCCGCAGACGAGCGTGGCCGGGTCGAAGCCGAGCTCGACCGGCAGGCCTTGCGGCAGCAGCTTGCGCGCGGCGAGGAAGCGCATGCCCGGCACCGCGAGCGCGAGCCCGGCCGCGATGCCGACGGCGCCGGGCAGCGCGACGTCGCGCAACGCCTGCGCGGCGATCGCGCGCTCGTCGGCGCCGAGCGCGCGGCGGACGTCGAATTCGCGGCGGCGTCCGAGCAGGCGGTCGAGCTGCAGGTTGACGAGGTTCGCCGCGACCGCGAGCAACAGGATCGACGCGGCGAGCTGCAGCATCCCGAGCGCACGTCCGTGCTGCGCGAAGAAGTGCGCGCGCCACGGCTCCGCGTTCGGCTGCGCGCCCATGTCGTCGACGAACGTCGTCGCCAGCGCGCCGAGCGCCTTGCCGTGGTCGAAGACGCGCTTGAGCGCGTCGCGCGCTTGCGCGAGCGTGGCGCCGTCGGCGAGCCGGGCGATGACGCCGAGCTCGCCGATGCCGGCGGTGGCCGATTGCCGCGTCGGTGGCACGAACGGCCGCCACGCGTCGGTCTGCGTGTCCGGAAACGCGAAGCCGCGCGGCATGACGCCGACGATCGTGTCGGTGCGGTCGCCGAAGCGCACTGCGCGGCCGACCACGTCGGGATCGCCGCCGAAGCGGCGCCGCCACAGCGCGTCGGAGATCACCAGCACGCGATCGGCGCCGTCGTGCGCGTCCTCGTCGGTGATGCCGCGGCCGAGCGCCGGCGCGACGCCGAGTACCGCGTCGAGCCCGGGCGTCGCCAGCGCGATGCGCCACGGCCGGCCCGCGTCGTCGCTGCGCGTGCGCGTCGTCGCGGCGGAGCCGGCGACGCCGCGGAACGTGGCGCGTTGCTGCGCGAGCGCGGCGCGATAGTTCTCGTTGAGATCGCTCTCGTTGTCGATCTTGCTCAGCTTGATCTGCAGCCAGACGAGGCTGTCGTCGGCCGCGTACGGCAGCGCCTTCCAGCGCAGCGTGTCGATCGCGCCGAACACGGTCGCGTTGACCGCGGTCACCGCGGCGACGAGGACGATCACGGTCAGCGCGAACGCGGGCGCGCGCAGATGCCGGCGCAGCAGCTCGGTGATGTTCATCGGGGCTTCTCGTTCACGTCGCGGGGTCTCCACCAGGTCGTCCGCGCGCGGCGTCCGCGGCCGGCGCGTTCATTCGTCGCGCAGCGCGATCGCCGGGTCGGTGGCGGCCGCACGCCGCGCCGGCAGCCAGCACGCGAGCAGCGCGACCGCGACGAGCAGCGCGGCGACGCCGGCGAACACGCCCGGATCGGCGGCGTCGACTTCGTACAGCTCGGCGCGCAGCAGGCGGCCGACCGCGAATGCGCCGAGCGCGCCGGCGGCGATGCCGAACGCGCACAGGCGCAGGCCGGAGCCAAGCACGAGGGCGAGCACGTCGCGCGCCGAGGCGCCGACCGCGATGCGCACGCCGAGCTCGGCGGCGCGCCGCGCCGTCAGGAACGCGACGACGCCGTAGAGGCCGATCGCGGCGAGCAGCAGCGCGAGGCCGGCGAACGCGCCGAGCATCAGCACCGGCGTGCGGCGCTGGTTGAGCGAATGCGCGATGCGCTCGTCGAGCGTGCGCGCGTCGTAGAGCGGAAGCTGCGCGTCGACCGCGAGCGCGGCGGCGCGCAACTGCGGCAGCAGCGTCGCCGCCGGCAGCGCCGACCGCACCACGAGCTCGCCGAAGCGCGCGGGCAGCTGCCGATACGGCCAGTACATCGCGTCGAGCACGGGTTTGCGCGCGAGGTCGTTCTGGCGCACGGCCGGCACGACGCCGACGACGGTCATCCACGCGGTGTCGTCGCCGTCGCGGCGCAGGCGCCGGCCGAGCGCGCTGCGACCCGGCCACAGGTGGTGTGCGAGCGTCTCGTCGACGATGACGACCGGCGTCGAGCCGGCCGTGTCGCCGGCGCTGAACGCGCGTCCTTCGAGCAGCGGCATGCCGAGCGCGGCGAAGTAGTCCTCGTCGACGCTCTGCCGCTCGGCGGCCAGCATCTCGGCGTCCTCGCCGGCGTAGCCTTCGGCCTTGTAGCCGCTGACGCCGAGATGCTGGTCGAACGGGAGGCTGGACGTATATGCCGCCGTCTCCACGCCGGGAATGCGCCGCGCCGCGGTCAGCAGGCGGTCGTAGTAGCGCACGGCGTCGGCATCGGCGGCATAGGCGGCGTCCGGCAGGTTCAGGCGCATCGTCAGCACGCCGGCGGCGACGAAGCCGGGGTCGGTGCGCTGCAGGCGCACGAAGCTCTTCAGCAGCAGCCCCGCCGCGGCGAGCAGCACCAGCGTCAGCGCGAACTGCGCGACGACGAGCGCGCTGCGCGCGCGGCCCGCGCCCTGGGTCGGCGTCGCGCGGCTGGCCGAGCGCAGCAGCTCGTATCCGCCGGTGCGGCTCAGCGCGAACGACGCGACGACGCCGAGCAGCACGCCGAAGCCGAGCGTCAGCGCGAACGCGAACAGTGCGACCGCACCGCCGACGCCGGGCGCGACGCCGGACCAGCGCCACGCCGACGTCATGCCGAGGCGATCGAGCAGCGGCAGCGACGCGGCGGCGACGAGCAGGCCACCGCCGCCGCCGGCCGCGGCGAGCAGCGCGATGTCGGCGGCGACCTGGCGGCCGATGCGCAGGCGGCCGGCGCCGAGCGCCGCGCGCAGCGCGAATTCGCGTCGGCGCGCGCCGAGCCGGGCGAGCAGCAGGTTGGCGACGT
>DASWOS010000436.1:0-2745 GCA_036398645.1 Dokdonella sp.
CGGCGTAGAACGGGTGCTTCAGCTCGGCGCGCACGCTCACGCCGCCGGCGCCGTCCGCCGCGGGCGCGGCGACCGCGAGCTCGGCGCCCTTCGCGCGGCCGAGCACGCGCACCTCGTCGACGCCGTAGCGCGCCAGCGACCGCGCCGCGAGCGCCTCGGCGACCACGAGCAGCACGCGCCGCGCGCCGCGCGGCGGGCCCTCGACGAGCACGTAGTCGAGCTCGGGCCCGAGCGTGACCGCGAGGCTCGCCGGCAGCGTCCACGGCGTCGTCGTCCAGATCGGCACCGCGACGACGTCGTCGGCGCCGACGCTCGCGCCGAACTTCGCCGCGAGCGCGCGCGGATCGATCGCGTCGTAGGCGACGTCGATCGCGGTCGACTGCTTGTCCTGGTATTCGATCTCGGCCTCGGCCAGGGCCGAACCGCAGTCGAAGCACCAGTGCACCGGCTTGAAGCCGCGCACGACGTGGCCGTTCGCGTGGATGCGCGCGAGCGCGCGGACCATGTCGGCTTCGTACTTGAAGTCCATCGTGCGGTACGGACGCTCCCAGTCGCCGAGCACGCCGAGCCGCCGGAACTCCTTGCGCTGCAGGTCGATCTGCTTCGCCGCGTACTCGCGGCACTTCGCGCGGAACGTCGCCGCGTCGACCTTCTGGCCGACCTTGCCGACCTCGCGCTCGACCGCGATCTCGATCGGCAGGCCGTGGCAGTCCCAGCCCGGCACGTACGGCGAGCGGAAGCCGGCCAGCAGCGCCGACTTCACGACGACGTCCTTCAGGATCTTGTTGACCGCGTGGCCGATGTGGATCGCGCCGTTCGCGTACGGCGGGCCGTCGTGCAGGATGAACGCGCGCGCACGGTCCGCGGTATGCCGCTGGACCGCGGCGTAGCGGTCCGCCTGCGTCCATTCCTCGAGCATGCCGGGTTCGCGCCGGGCCAGATCCGCCTTCATCGCGAACTCGGTCTTCGGCAGGTTGATCGTGTCTTTGTAGTCTCTGGACATGAGGCTCGTGTCGATCGGGCGGCGAGGTTCGATGCTGCGGAGGTGCGCGAACGCCTCGGCTCGTTCGGCGCAGTGGACGCCTATGCTGCCGTGATTCCGGCGCGCGCGGGAGTTCGTCGCGCTCGCCGCGCATCGCGCAGCCGCCACGGTGCCGAGGCGGCGCCGTGGCGGAGCAGGCGCATCGGCGCGCTCACGCGGCGGCTTCCGCGCCGAGGATGCGCCGCGCGGCCGCCGCGTCGCGGTCGATCTGCCGCACCATCGCGGCGAGGTCGGCGAACTTCTCCTCGTCGCGGAGCTTCTCGACGAATTCGACGTCGAGGCGGCGGCCGTACAGGTCGCCGTCGAAGTCGAACAGATGCGCTTCGAGCAGCGGTTCGCCGCCGCCGTCGACCGTCGGCCGCACGCCGAGGCTCGCGACGGCGGGCCACGGCTCCGCGGCGACGCCGTGCACGCGCACCGCGAACACGCCGCCGACCGGCGCGACGCGGCGCCCGAGACGGAGATTCGCGGTCGGGTAGCCGAGCGTGCGGCCGAGCCGCTGGCCGCGCACGACGTGGCCGCCGATCGTGAACGCGCGGCCGAGCAGCTGTGCCGCCGCGGCGAACTCGCCGGCGGCGAGATGCGCGCGGACCGCGCTGCTGCTGACGCGCTCGCCGTGCACGCGCACGTCGTCGATGATCGCGACCGTGCCGCCGCTTCGCGCGGCGCGCTCGGCGAGCAGGCCGGCGTCGCCGCGGCGCGCGTGGCCGAAGCGGAAGTCCGCGCCGATCCAGATCTCGCGCGCGCCGCAGCGGCCGAGCAGCACGTCGTCGACGAACGCCTCGGCCGACAGCGCCGCGAGCTTCGCGTCGAAGCGCAGCAGCAGCAGCCGCGCGATGCCGGCTGCGGCGATCATCGCGATCTTCTCGCGCACGCTCGCCAGCCGCGCGACCGGCGCGCCGCGCGCGAAGAACTCGCGCGGAATCGGCTCGAAGCTGACCGCGAGCGCGGCGAGCCCGAGCGCGTCGGCCCGCGCGCGCGCGCGCGCGAACAGCGCGCGATGGCCGAGGTGCACGCCGTCGAACGCGCCGACGCAGAGCACGCTGCCGCCCGGCGCGAGGTCCGGCCCCGCGGCATCCCGGAACAGAAAATTCATCGCGGCAGTATATCCGCTGCGTCCGCCCGCGCCCGTCAGTGCGCGCGCAGGTCGCGCAGACGGAAGCCGGCGGCGAACAGCGCGACGACGAACGCGGCGCCCGCCGCGCCGATCAAGATCGTCAGCCGCAACGCGCGCGTCGCCGGCGTCCACGCGCTCCAGTCCGGCCAGCGCGCGAGGCCGGCGCCGATCACGGCGACCATCGCCGCGCAGGCGAGGCCGAGCCGCAGCAGGTGCGCGCCCCAACCGGGTTGGCGCACGTAGACGCCGTCGCGGCGCAGCGCGGTCCAGAGCTGAACGAGGTTCAGATAGCTCGCGAGCGCGCTCGCCAGCGCGAGCGCCATGTGCAGGCCCGGCACGCGCGCGGGCGCGCCGAGCCAGCCGTCGGCGAGATCCTCGGGGCGATGCCACAGCGCGAACAGTACGGCGACGAACAGCAGGTTCAGCGCCATGTTCGCGATCATCGCGACGACCGCCGCGCGCACCGGCGTGCGCGTGTCCTGACGCGCGTAGAACGCCGGCGCGACGACCTTGACCAGCGCGAACGCCGGCAGCCCGAACGACAGCGCCGACAGCGACAGCGCGGCCATGTCGACGTCGTGCGCGC
>DASWOS010000437.1:0-2273 GCA_036398645.1 Dokdonella sp.
GCCGCCGCGCTGCTCGGCGCGCTGCCGCTCGCGCTCGGCAACGGCATCGGCGCGGAGCTGCGCAGGCCGCTCGGCGTGTCGATCGTCGGCGGCCTGCTGCTGTCGCAGCTGATCACGCTGTACACGACGCCGGTGATCTACCTGTACTTCGAACGCCTGTCGGACTGGTCGCGCGCGCGGCGGGCGCGGCGGGCGCTCGCGCGCGGCGAGGTGCGGCCGGCGTGAGCATCTCGGCGCCGTTCATCCGCCGGCCGATCGCGACCTCGCTGCTCGCGATGGGCGTGTTCGCGCTCGGCATGATCTGCTACTTCCTGCTCGGCGTCGCCGCGCTGCCGAACCTCGAGTTCCCGGCGATCTTCGTCACCGCGAGCCAGCCCGGCGGCAGCGCCGACGTCATGGCCGCGACGGTCGCGGCGCCACTCGAGCGCCACCTCGGGCAGATCCCCGGCGTCGAAACGATCAACTCGTCGAGCAGCGAGAACTCGAGCTCGGTCATCCTGATGTTCGACGGCAGCCGCAGCGTCGACGATTACGCGCGCGACGTGCAGGCCGCGATCAACGCGGCCGCGCAGGATCTGCCGCCCGGGTTGACGAACGCGCCGACCTACCGCAAGGCGAATCCGAACAACCAGCCGGTGCTGATCCTCGCGCTGACCTCGGACACCGCGACGCCGTCGGAGCTCTACGACTACGCCGACTCGCTGCTCGCGCAACGCATCCGCCAGCTGCCCGGCGTCAGCGACGTCGACGTCGCCGGCGGCGCGACGCCGGCGATTCGCGTCGACTTGAACCTGCGCGCGCTGAACGCGATGGGCCTGTCGCCGGACCAGGTGCGCAACACGCTCGCCGCGGCGAACGTGACCTCGCCGGTCGGCTTCCTCTCTGACGGCAGGACGACCACGGCGATTTCGGCGAACGACGCGCTGCACAGCGCCGACGAATTCGCCGACCTCGTGATCTCGATGAAGAACGGCGTGCCGGTGCGGCTCAAGGACGTCGCGCACGTCTACGACGGCCAGCAGGACCAGTACCAGGCGGCGTGGTTCGGCACGCGCCGCGCGATCCTGATGTTCGTGCGCAAGCGCCCCGACGCGAACGTGATCGGCACGGTCGACAGCGTCAAGGCCGACATCCCGCTGATGCAGAGCTGGCTGCCGGCCGGCGTCACGCTGACGCCGTTCTTCGACCGCACGCCGATCATCCGCGCGTCGATCGACGAGGTGCAGATCAGCCTGCTGATCAGCCTCGGCCTCGTCGTCGCGACGATGGCGCTGTTCCTGCGCCGGCTCGCGCCGACGCTGATCGCAGCGACCGCGGTGCCGCTGTCGATCGCCGGCGCGTTCGTGGTGATGTACCTGCTCGGCTACACGCTCGACAACATGTCGCTGATGGCGCTCGTCGTCGCGATCGGCTTCGTCGTCGACGACGCGATCGTCGTCATCGAGAACGTGATCCGCCACGTCGACGCCGGCATGCCGCGCTTCGAGGCGACGCTGGTCGGCGCGAAGGAGATCGGCTTCACGATCGTCTCGATCACCGCGTCGCTGGTCGCGGTGTTCCTGCCGATCGTGTTCGCGAGCGGCATCACCGGCATGTTCTTCAAGGAGTTCTCGATCACGCTGATCGCGGCGATCGTGTTCTCCGCGGTCGTCTCGCTGACGCTGACGCCGGCGCTGTGCGGCCGGTTCCTGAAGCCTCACTCGGAAGCGCGGCCTTCGCGCGTCGGCGAGCGCCTCGAGCGCTTCCACGCCGGCATGCTCGCCGCGTACTGCCGCCTGCTCGACCTGTCGCTGCGCTGGCCGCGTCTGACCGCGCTGCAGCCGTTGCTGCTGATCGTGATCACGGTGCTGCTGATGCGGCTGGTGCCGGCCGGGCTGTTCCCGCAGCAGGACACCGGCATGCTGTCCGGCCGCACCAGCGCGGGCGCCGACGTGTCGCCGTCGCGCATGATGGAGCAGCAGCGCAAGCTCGCCGAGCTCGTCATCGGCGATCCGGCGGTCGAGAGCGTCGGCTCGCGCCTCGGCGGCGGCTGGGGCGGCGGCGGCGGCGGCAGCGGCCAGCTCTACATCAGCCTGAAGCCGCTCGCCGATCGCCACGGCGAATCGACGTTCGCGGTCATGACGCGGCTGAACAAGATCGCGCAGAGCGTGCCCGGCATCCAGATGCGCCTGCGCCCCGTGCAGGACCTGCCGAGCGGCGGCGGCGGCGGCTCCGGCGGCAGCGGCGGCCAGTACCAGGTCTCGCTGAAGGGCAACGACAGCCTGGAACTGCAG
>DASWOS010000438.1:0-2621 GCA_036398645.1 Dokdonella sp.
AGCGTCGACTTGCCGATGCCCGGATCGCCGCCGATCAGGACGACCGAGCCGGTGACGAGGCCGCCGCCGAGCACGCGGTCGAGCTCGCCGATGCCGGTCGCGCTGCGCCGCTCGGCCTCGGCCGCGACGGCCGCGAGCGGAGTGACCTTGGCGGCGCCGGCGCCCGCGCCGGCGTAGCCCGCGCGCGCGGTGCCGGCCGACTTCGCCGCCGGCTGCACGACGACCTCGGCGAGCGTGTTCCACGCGCCGCACTCGACGCACTGGCCTTGCCACTTCGAGTATTCGGCGCCGCAGTCGGCGCAGACGTAGGCGGTCTTGGCCCTGGCCATCGGACGCTCTCGGAACACGGTCGGTCATGATGCCGCGCGCCGGTCTCATCGGCCAAGACGCCACGTCTGCTCGAAGCGCCCCGGCCCCGTGCGCCGCGTCGGCTCGGCTGCGTCGGGTCGACTGCATCGCGCCCGACGAACCGTGCACGTCGCGTGCGCGCGCCGCCGTGCGGCGTCATTGCGCCGACCGCCTCCGGCTCGCTCAGCCCTCGTCCTCGACGAAGCGCACGCGCCGCGTCACGCCGCAGGTCAGCTCGTAGCCGATCGTGTCCGCGTGCGCGGCGATCTCCTCGACCGGCAGGCCGCGGCCCCAGAGCACGACCGCGTCGCCGATCCGCGCGTTCGGCACGCCGCGCAGGTCGATCGCGATCAGGTCCATCGACACGCGCCCGGCGAGGTTCGCGCGCACGCCGTTGATCAGCACCGGCGTCGTCGAATCCGCGTGGCGCGGGTAGCCGTCGCCGTAGCCGATCGCGGCGATGCCGATGCTCATGTCCTCGGGCGCCTCCCAGGCGCCGGCGTAGCCGATGCGGTCGCCGCGGCGCGCGCGGTTGATCGCGACGAGCTTCGTCGACAGCGTCATCGCCGGGCGAAAGCCGAAGTCCGCGCCGATCTTGCCGGCGACGACCGAGATGCCGTACAGCGCGCCGCCGACGCGCACCCAATGGCCCTGCGCCTCGGGCCAGCCGAGCACGCCGGCCGAGTTCGACAGCGAGCGCTCGCCGTCGAGGCCGGTCACCGCGCGCTCGAAGCGCTCGATCTGGTGCGTCGTCGACGCGTCGTCGAACACGTCGGAGTTCGCGAAGTGCGTCATCAGCGCGACGTCGCGATCGACGCTCGGCAGCGCGCGCAGGCGGGCGTACGCGTCACGGGCGTGCTCGGGCGCGAAGCCGAGCCGATGCATGCCGGTGTCGACCTTGAGCCAGACGCGCAGCGGCCGCGGATCGCGGTCGGCCGCGAGCATCTCGATCTGCGCCTCGTGATGGACGACGCTGTCGAGCTTGAGCCGGCGCATCTCGGCGAGATCGCCCGGCTCGTCGAGGCCGGACAGCACGACGACGCGCTGCGAGACACCGGCCGCGCGCAGGCGCTGGCCGTCCGCGATCGCGGCGACGCCGAACGCGTCGGCGCCGGCCAGCGCGCGCGCGACGCGCTCGAGGCCGTGGCCGTAGCCGTCGGCCTTGACCACCGCCATGACGCGCGCGCCGGGCGCGAGCTCGCGCACGCGGCGCAGGTTCTCGCGCAGCGCCGCGAGATGGATCGTCGCGCAGGTCGCGCGCATGCTAGCGCGGCCCTCGCGACGTCATCGGGCCGGACCTGCGCCGGCGCGCACGCCGGCCGTCGCGCGCACGCCGTGCGTCGCCGCGCCGCGAACGACGTGCGGCGCCGGCGCCGCGGCCCGGCTCATTCGAAGCTGCCGGCATAGTCGCCGCTCGCGAAGTTCTCGAACTTCGTGTACTCGCCGAGGAACGCGAGCGTGACCGAGCCGATCGGCCCGTTGCGCTGCTTGCCGATGATGATCTCGGCGGTGCCCTTGCGCGGAGATTCCTTGTCGTAGACCTCCTCGCGGTAGATGAACAGGATCACGTCGGCGTCCTGCTCGATCGCGCCGGACTCGCGCAGGTCCGACATGACCGGGCGCTTGTCGGTGCGCTGCTCGAGCGAGCGGTTGAGCTGCGACAACGCGATCACCGGAATGTTGAGCTCCTTGGCGAGGGCTTTGAGGCTGCGCGAGATTTCCGAAATCTCGGTGGCGCGATTCTCGGTGTTGCCGGGCACCTGCATCAGCTGCAGGTAGTCGATGACGATCAGGCCGAGGTCGTGCTCGCGCTTGAGCCGCCGCGCGCGCGCGCGGAGCTCGCCGGGCGACAGCGCCGGCGTGTCGTCGATGAAGATCTTGGCCTCGCTGAGCAGCGTGATCGCATTGGTCACGCGCGGCCATTCCTCCTCGGCGAGGTCGCCGGTGCGCAGGTGCTGCTGGTTGATGCGGCCGAGCGAGGAGATCAGGCGGAACGCGAGCTGCGAGGCCGACATTTCCATCGAGAAGATCGCGACCGCCTTCCTCGTCTTCAGCGCGGCGTACTCGGCCATGTTCACCGACAGCGCGGTATTGCCCATCGACGGCCGCGCCGCGACGATGATCAGGTCCGACGGCTGCAGGCCCGCGGTCATCTGGTCGAGATCCGTGAAGCCGGTCGGCACGCCGGTCACCGCGCCGCGGTTCTCGTAGCGGTGGTGCAGGATCTGGAATGCGTCCTTGACCGCCGCGCGCATCGAGACGAAACCCTTGCG
>DASWOS010000439.1:0-2399 GCA_036398645.1 Dokdonella sp.
CGTTCGCGCCGTTCGTGGCCGGCGTCGCCGCATGCGCCGGTCGCGCGGCACGGCTCGCCGGCGCCGGCGGTTTCGCGTGCGAACGCGCACCGCGTGCGCCGCGCACGCGGCCGTCGCCGCCGATGGCGGCGCGTCCGGAACGCGCGCGGCTACTGTGCCGGCGTGATGCTGAGATCGTCGACCATCACGCGCGGCGCCGACGGCTGGCCGCCGTAGGTCGCGTACAGCTTCAGCGAGTCGAAGCGCACGCCGGAGATCGCGAGCGAGCCGATCGTCACGTCGTCGCGGCCGCCGAGGTCGCTGATCGTCAGGCTGTCCTCGCCGACCTGCGCGCCGTCGAGGTATGCGTCGAGATGCAGCTCTATGCCGCCCCACGGGCCGTTCTCGTAGAAGACCAGGTCGATGCTTACCGCGCTTGCGGCCGCGCCGAGGTCGAGGCTCGCCTGCACGAGCGCGCCGATCGAGAAGTTCTCGCCGGGCATGTACGCGGTGCCGAACGTCAGCATGTTCGGCGCGCTGCCGAAGTCCGGATAGTCGGCATAGAACAGGCCGGCGTCCTCGACGATGAACCAGTCGCCGACGTCCTCCGGCGTGAACGTCGAGCCATCCGGGAACACGCCGCCGATGCCGTTCGCGTCGTGATAGTGAACGCCGCCGTAGTCGAAGCTCGCGCCGAGGAAGCCTTCGGCGAGGTCGTCGTAGGTGGAGACCACGGGTCGCACGCCGTCGAAGCCGTCGGCGAAAATGCGGTCGTCGACGCCGCCGCTTCGGGTCAGCCGCGCGGCGGCGAGGTCGACGAGCTGCGCATCGGGATCGCGCTTCGCGGAGCCGGCGAGGATCGGCCGGCCGTCCTGTTCGGTCAGCGCGGTCAGGTCGCTGTAGATGCCGCCCGGCGCCGCGTCGACGTCGACGACGCCGGCGTCGCCGAAGTCCGGATCGAGGCCCGCGCCGTCGCGCAGCGCGCGGAACGCGACGAAGTCGGATTTGTCCGGCGCCTCGTAGCTGACCGTGACGAGCAGCCGGCCGTCGTCCTGTATCAAGAGCGCGCTCGGATAGCGTGTCCACGCACCGGGCACGACGTCGATCTGCGCATAGCCCGGCGTCGCCGCGGCGCCGAACGACGCGTCCGGCGCGCCGGCGGCGTCGAAGCGTCCGAGCACGACGTCGACGTTGCCGGCGTCGTCCTGACGGTGGCCGGCGACGACGATCCGGTCGCTCGCGTCGAGCGCGAGACGGTCGACGCCGTTGTACGTCGACGCGTCGCCGTCGATGTGGAACACGCGCCAGCCGGTCTGCGCGAACGACGGGTCCGGCGCGCCGTCGGCCGTGAAGCGCGCGAGCGAGAAGTCCGCGCCGAGACCGGCCCCGTACGCCTCGTAACTGCCGCCGAGCACGACGCGGTCGTCCGTCGTCAGCGCGAGCGACGTGCCGTAGCCGGACGCGTCCGGGTCCGCTCCGGCGAGCGCGGCGAGGCCGTCGTCGCCGAAATCCGCGTCGGGTCGGCCGTCGGCGCCGAACCGCGCGGCGACGCCCTGGAGCGTGGGGCTGGTGCCGACGCGCCGCTCGCCGGCGACGACGATGCGGCCGCGGCTGTCGACCGCCGCCACGTGCAGGTACGCGCCCGGCAGCACGGCGAGGCCGCCGTCGCCGAACGACGCGTCGCGAGTGCCGTTCGCGTCGAGCTTCAGCACGAAGCCGGTCAGCGGCCCGAACGCGAACGCGGTGCCGACCGCGACGAGCGCGCCGTCGTCGAGCCTGAGCAGCGCCTCGATCCGCTGGATGCCGGTGCCCGGCACGAGGTCGTCGAGCACGCGGACGCCGGGGATCGCCGGGTTCTCGCCGAAGCCGGCGTCGGCCGAGCCGTCTGCGTTCATGCGCGCGAGCATCGCGCGCATGTTTGGGTCGGGGTTGCCGCGGATCAGCAGGTTGCGCGAGCCGCCGAACAGCAGCTTGCCGTCGGGCAGCGCGAGCGCGGCGCCGACGCGCAGCTCGTGGCCCTCGACACCGTCGAGCGACAGGTACGCGAGGCCGCCGTCGCCGAACGTCGGATCGAGCCGGCCGTCGGCAGCCGCGGCCGAGCGCGCCGCCGCGGCGGCCGCGCTCGCCAGCGCCGCGACGAGGACGATCGTGGTCCATGCTTTTTGCATCATTCGCTTGCTCCGCAACAGAAAGGAAGGCGCCGCCGCGCCGGCGGCGCGCGGCCGAGTGTCGGCCGCAGCGGCCGCGCGCGCATGCCGTTTCCGTCAGGCCGCCGTTCGCTTTCCGTCAGGCGCCGGGTTCCGCCCGCGTCACCAGCCGGAGGTCAGCTCGTCCGGCAGCGTACGCTCGCCGGCGAGCCGCCGCGCGCGGGCGCGCGCGGCGTCGAACGCCGGCGCGTTCGCGGCGGCGCGGAACAGGCG
>DASWOS010000440.1:0-2446 GCA_036398645.1 Dokdonella sp.
TCGCGCCGGTCACCGTGGTCGGACCGGCGTAGGCGTGCGTCCCGTCGAGGACGACGGTGCCGTCGCCGCCGACCTCGATGCCGCGCTGGTTCGTGCTCGCGAACGGATCGCTGCCGGCTTCGTCGGCGATCGCGTCGCCGATCGCGAACGTCGCGCCGGCGCCGGGCGAGAACACGATCGCTCCGCTCGTGCCTTGCAGGAACAGGCCGGCGCCGAACGCCTGGCCGTCGGTGGCGCCGTTCGTGCTGCCGACGGAGCCGGCCGTTCCAGGCGCGACGGCACTGCCGGAGAGCGTGCCGACGCCCGCGACCTGCACGGTGCCGCCGTCGACGACGAACACGGCGCCGCCCATGCCGGCGCCGCCGCCGCCGGTCGAAAGCCCGTTCGCGTTGCCACCGTTGCCGCCGCCGAAGCCGCCCGGCGCCGACTGGTTGCCGCCGCCGCCGCCGAAGCCGCCCGCGCCGCCGAAACCGCCGCCGCCGCCGCCGAAGCCGCCGTGGCCGCCGAAGCCGCCGCCACCGCCGAAACCGCCCGCGGCCGCATCGGCGACGTCCGCATTAGGACCGTAGCCGCCGCCACCACCGAAGCCACCACGGCCACCGGTGCCGCCGTCGCCGTACATCGCGCTGCCACCGCCGCCGCCGAAGCCGCCGTCGCCGCCGAAGCCGGTGGTCCCGGCATCGGCGTCGGACGGGCCTCCAGGCGCGCCGCCGAAGCCGCCGCCGCCGCCACCGCCGTAATTCACGCCGCCACCGCCACCGCCGCCGGCAGGTGCGCCTGGGTCGCCGCTCACGCTGCCGTCGCCGGCGCCGCTGCCGCCGCCGCCGGACAGGCCGAACACGCCGGCCGTGCCTGCTTGTGGAGGATCGTCGTTGCTGTCGCCGCCGTCGCCGGTATAGCCGCCGCCGCCGGCGCCACCCGGATCGAGCGTGTCGCCGGCATACGACTTTCCGCCACGGCCAAACACGCCGCCGCTGCTGGTGTCACCGTCGCCGTAAAGGCCGCCTCCGCCGCCGCCACCGCCGAAGCCGCCGAGGCCACCGCCGCCGCCGACGGAACCGCCGCCGCCACCGCCGCCGTCGGCTCGGTTCGCATCGAACGAGACGTTCGTGAGCGTGACGTCGGCGGCGCCGCCGACGAACAACGCGCCGCCGGCGCCCATGCCGCCGCCGCCGTCACCGCTGCCGTGGCCGCCGGTCGCGTTGCCGTGGGCGAGCGTCAGATTCTCGATCGTGACGGCGAGGCGGGACGCGAGCGCGCTGTTCGGAAACTGCAGGGCGAGGCCGGCCTGCGTCGCGGTGTCGACGCCGACGAACAGCAGCCGGTACGAGTCGTCGCCGCTCAGCGTGTGGCCCTGGCCGTCGATCGTCGCATTGGCGAGCACGAGCGGCAGCGGGCCGCCCAGCGTGATGTCCGCGGTCAGCGTGATCGTGTGCGGAGTCGTGCGCGAGTCGGCCGCGTTCGCGGCGTTCAGCGCGTCGACCAGGCTCGCGTAGTCGGACGCGGCGAAGCTGTCGGCATGGGCGGTCGGCGCGAGCAGCGCGGCGAGCAGCGCGGCGACGAGCAGGGACCGCGGCTGCGGACGGCGGAGCAATGACGAGGCGATCTGCGACATGGCGATGGAGTCCTGCGGAACGGATGCGGCACGCTAATCCCACGATTTCCATGCGGCTTCAACGGACGATCAAGGCGCGATCAACGTCGCTCTGCGCCGGACGCGTGCCCGACGCGCGCCACGGTAGGCGTTCCGATGCGGACGAGTGGTCGTCGTGAAACGCGACCGATGTTCGCCGGATAGGGCGCATGCAGGCGTCGCGAAGTAATTCGCGCGGCCGAGGTCGGCGCCGATCGAACGCGGAACGTGCAGTCGCGTAGGCGCGCGCGCGAACGTCGTCCGGCGTGACGAAGGGCGAGCTTCGCCCGCCGAATGCGGAACTCGCGCCGAGTCGCGCGCGCGCCGCGCCTGCTTCGGCGCTGCGGACGTCGGAGGGCGCGAGATCGCGCCCGGTTTCCGATGGGTACTTGCCTCGGATACGCGCCGCGGATGCGCGCCGGCGTGCCGGGGCGTCCGAATCGCCCGGCGGCGATTCGGACGCGAGCACGCCGCTCACCCGATCGGCACCCGTGGGAGGACGGCGAGCCGCCGTGACGCGGCGGCCGCTGGGGCTGGGCGCCTCGGCTCAGCGCGGCGTCGCGCCGGCGCCGGCCGGCGGTGCGTCGTCGAAGCCGTCGGCGAAGATCCGGTCCGCGCCTTCGCTGCCGATCTCGAGCCAGACGCCGTCGGCGTCGTCGACGAGCCGCCCGGACACGCCGTCGGGGAGCTTGACGCCGGCGAACGCGCCGTCGATCGAGGTCGCGCCGACGATCCGGTAGCGGCTGCCGTCGACCGGCGTGCCGCCGTCGAACGCGACGACGACGCTGCCGGACAGCGTCGCGCGGCCGCCGA
>DASWOS010000441.1:0-1786 GCA_036398645.1 Dokdonella sp.
GCTCGACGCGCTCGCGGACGGTCCGCTGCCGGCGTCCACGCTGCGCGCGCTCGGCTGCGCCGGCGCGCTCGCCGGCGCCGCGCGCAACGGCTGGGTCGAGCGCGTGCGCCTGACCGCGCTGCCGCCGCACGTGACTTGCGCGGCGCCGCCGCTGAACGACGCGCAGCGCGACGCGATCGACGCGATCGCCGGCGAGGAGGACCGCTTCGCGTCGTTCCTGCTCGACGGCGTGACCGGCAGCGGCAAGACCGACGTCTATCTCGCGCTGATCGAGCGCTGCATCGCGCGCGGCCGGCAGTCGCTCGTGCTCGTGCCGGAGATCGCGCTGACGCCGCAGACGCTGCGCCGTTTCCGCGACCGCCTCGGCGTCGACGTCGCCGCGCTGCATTCCGGCCTCGGCGAGGTCGAGCGCGCGCGCGCATGGCTCGCCGCCGCACGCGGCGACGCCGCGGTCGTGCTCGGCACGCGCTCCGCGGTGTTCGTGCCGCTGCCGCGCGCCGGGCTCGTCGTCGTCGACGAGGAGCACGACGCGTCGTACAAGCAGCAGGACGGCTTCCGCTACCACGCGCGCGATCTCGCGGTCGTGCGCGCGAAGGCGCTCGGCGTACCGATCGTGCTCGGCTCGGCGACGCCGTCGATCGAAAGCCTCGCGAACGTCGAAGCCGGCCGCTATCGCCGCGTCGAGCTGAAGCACCGCGCCGGCCTCGCGCGGCCGCCGGCACTCCGCGTCGTCGATCTGCGCCGGCAGCGGCTGCAGCACGGGCTCGCCGCGCCGACGCTCGAGGCGATCGCCGCGTGCCTCGCGCGCGACGAGCAGGTGCTGATCTTCAAGAACCGGCGCGGCTACGCGCCGGTACTGATCTGCCACGACTGCGGCTGGAGCGCGCGCTGCGCCGATTGCGAGCGCGCGCTGACGCTGCACCGCGCGGCCGCGCGGCTGCGCTGCCACCACTGCGGGCACGAGGAACCCGTGCCGCCGGCGTGCCCCGCCTGCGGCGGCCTCGCGCTGCACCCGCTCGGCGAGGGCACCGAGCGGCTCGAAGCCGCGCTCGCCGAGCGCTTCCCGGGCGTGCCGGTCGTGCGCATCGACCGCGACACCACGCGCTGCCGGCGCACGCGCGAGGCGCTGCTCGAGGGCTTGCCGCAGCGCGGCGCGCGCGTGCTCGTCGGCACGCAGATGCTCGCGAAGGGCCACGATCTGCCGCATCTGACGCTGGTCGTCGTCGTCGGCGTCGACGAGGGGCTGCACAGCGTCGACTTCCGCGCGAGCGAGCGGCTCGGTCAGCTCGTCGTGCAGGTCGCCGGGCGTTCCGGACGTTCCGAACGAGCCGGTACGGTGATCCTGCAGACGCACGACCCGGAGCACCCGCTGCTGGCGACGCTGATCCGCGGCGGCTACCGCGCGCTCGCCGCGGAGCTGCTCGCGGAGCGCCGCGCCGCCGGTCTGCCGCCGTTCGTGCAGTTCGCGCTGCTGCGCGCCGAAGCGAAGGAGCCCGCCACGCTCGACGCGTTCCTCGCCGCCGCGGCCGCCCTGGTCGACGCCGCCGGCGTCGCCGCGCACGGTCCGCTCGCCGCGCCGATGCCGCGCCGCGCCGGCCGGTTTCGCGGCCAGGTGCTGCTCGAGGCCGCCGAGCGCGGCACGCTGCACGCATTCCTGCCCGGCTGGCTCGAGCGCCTGCGCGCGCTGCCGCGTACGCGCGGCCTGCGCTGGTCGATCGACGTCGACCCGGTCGACCTGTACTGATGAAGCTGCGCGGCGGCGCCGGTGCGCGGCGCGCAAAAAAAA
>DASWOS010000442.1:0-3464 GCA_036398645.1 Dokdonella sp.
TTGAAGTCGTCCATGCCCTTCTGCTGCAGCGCGCGCACCATGCCGCTGACGAACTGCTCCGAACGCAGGTACAGCACGCGCATGTCCGGCCGGCTGACGCGGATCAGGTTGCCCGCCGCGTGCATCAGATGCGTCTTGCCGAGCCCGGTGCCGCCGTACAGCAGCAGCGGGTTGTAGGCCTGACCCGGGTTCATCGCGACCTGCGTCGCGGCGGCCTTGCCGAGCTGGTTCGACTTGCCTTCGACGAAATTGTCGAACGTGTAGTGCGGATCGAGGTTCGACGACGCGACGTCGCGCTCGGCGACGCGCGCGCGCGCCGGCTCGCGCGACGCCGGCGCGGGCTCGTGCACCGCGGCGCTGCGCGTGCCGACCTGCACGTTGACCGTGACCGGCCGCGCACGCAGATGCTCGAGGATCGCGACGATCCGCTCGAGAAAGCGCTCGCGCACGGTCTCCATCGTGTACGAATTCGGCGCCCACAGCACGAAATCGGCGCCGTCCTCGCTGACCTGCAGCGGCGCGAGGTACGTGTGCACGTCCTCCGCGCGGAATTCGCTCTCGAGGCGCGTCAGACAGCGTTGCCAGATCTCGCTCATGCGTGGGGTGTCGTTCCGGGAAGATGCCCGCGCGGAGCTCTGAAGGATTCGCGTCCGGCCGGACAGACGCCGGAGTCTAGCGCAGACGTCCGGCGGCTGCGTCCCGCGCGGACGGCCGCCGCGCACGCGTCGCGCCGGCCCGCGCGATCGCTACGCGCGGTTGCCGCCGCCGATGTCGCCGGCCCCGCACCGCCGCCGACGGCCGTGTCCGCTCCGGTTGACAGGTTCGCGCCCGAACCTCCACAATCCGCACCCTTTTTCCCAGCGGCGGCCCATCGACCCATGGCCACGAAGCGCACCTACCAGCCCAGCAACCTCAAGCGCGTCCGCGACCACGGTTTTCGTGCGCGCATGAAGACGCGCGGTGGCCGCAAGGTCATCAATGCCCGCCGCGCCAAGGGGCGCAAGCGCCTCGCCGTCTGACGCGGCCCGCGCCGGCGGAGCCGTGCGCTTCCCGCGCGCGGCGCGCGTCGTCCGCGCCGCGGATTTCGCGCGATTCCGTACCGCCGGACGTCGCGTCGGCGGCATTCACTTGAGCGCGCACGTCGTGCCGAACGCCGGCGACGGCGCTCGGCTCGGCCTCGCGATCTCCAAGCGCGTCTCGAAGAGCGCGGTGCGCCGCAACCGCATCAAGCGCCTCGCCCGCGAGAGCTTCCGCGTCGCGCGCGCCGAACTGCCGGCCTTCGACATCCTGCTGACCGCGCGTTCGAGCGCGGTCCAGCAAGACAACGCCGCACTGCGCGACGATCTGCAGCGGCTCTGGCGTCGCATCGCGGCGTTGAACCCGACCGGGCCCGCCGGCACAATGCGCGATTGATTTCGCGCACCGCGCATCGCGCGCGTCCCTGCCGCCTCCTTGCATCGCCGCGATCCCGCGCGCCCGCGCGCGGCGTCGCGCGGCGCGAGCGGCGGAAGCCCCGAATCCAGCCGACCTCGCCATGACCAGTCCCCGCAACCTTCTCCTGATCGCGCTGCTGTTCCTCGGCTATCTGCTCTGGATGCAGTGGCAGCAGGACTACGGCCGCGCGGCCGCGCCGCCGCCGTCGGCCGAGACGCCGGCGGTGCCGGCGGCAGCGAACGCCGACGTGCCGAACGCGGCGACGCCGGGGACGCCGGCCGCGCCGGTCGATGCGGCGCCCACCCCGGCCGCGACCGCGGCCGCGCCGCACGTCGTCGTCACGACCGACGTGCTGCGCGTCGAGATCGATCCGCACGGCGGCAACGTCGTCGTCGCGGACCTGCTCGCGTATCCGCAACAGCCGAAGGACTACGCGCACCCGGTGCGCCTGCTCGACGAGCACGCGGCGACGTTCTTCGAGGCGCAGAGCGGCCTGGTCAGCGCCGGCGGGCACGCACCGGATCATCAGGCGACCTACGTCGCCGAGAAGGACGCCTACGCGCTCGCCGAAGGCTCCGACTCGATCGAGGTGCCGCTGACCTGGAGCGACGACTCCGGCCTCGTCGTGCGCAAGGTGTTCGTGTTCCAGCGCGCGAGCTACGTGATCGAGCAGCGCGACGAGATCGCGAACCACGGCGCCGCCGCGTGGACCGGCAATGCGTACCGGCAGCTGCAGCGCGTGCCGCCGATCGTCGACACGCACGGCATCAAGGGCTACAGCAACACCGAGCGCTACAGCTTCGCCGGCGCGGCGTGGTACAGTCCGGCCGACAAGTTCCAGAAGCTCAAGTTCGACAACTTCGACAAGGAGCCGCTCGACAAGAGCTTCGCCGGCGGCTGGGCCGCGATGCTGCAGCACTACTTCTTCGCCGCGTGGATACCGCCGGCGACGGAGCCCGCGACCTACGCGACGAAGCGCGTGCCGGCCGGCGACGCGAGCCGCTACCTGATCCGCACGATGTCGCCGCCGCTCACCGTCGCGCCGGGCGAATCGCGCACGCAGAGCGCGCGGCTCTACGTCGGGCCGAAGCTGCAGAGCACGTTGAACCAGATCGCACCCGGGCTCGCGCTGACCGTCGACTACGGCATCTTCACCGTCATCGCCGAGCCGCTGCACTGGATTCTCGCGCAGCTGCACAAGCTGACCGGCAACTGGGGCTTCGCGATCGTGCTGCTCGTGCTGCTGATCAAGGCCGCGTTCTTCAAGCTCAGCGAGACGCAGTTCCGCTCGATGGCGAAGATGCGCAAGCTGCAGCCGCGCATCGAGGCGCTGAAGGAGCGCTACGGCGACGATCGCCAGAAGATGAACCAGGCGATGCTCGAGTTCTACCAGAAGGAGAAGGTGAACCCGCTCGCCGGCTGCCTGCCGATGCTGATCCAGATTCCGGTGTTCCTCGCGCTGTACTGGGTGCTGATCGAGAGCGTCGAGCTGCGCCAGGCGCCGTTCATCGGCTGGATCCAGAACCTGACCGCGCCGGACCCGTACTACGTGCTGCCGGTGCTGAACGCGGTCGTCATGATCGCGACCTCGTTCCTGAATCCGACCACCGGCATCGATCCGACCCAGGCGAAGATGATGAAGATCATGCCGGTCGCGTTCTCGGTGCTGTTCGCGTTCTTCCCGGCCGGTCTCGTGCTGTACTACACGGTCAACGGCGGCCTCGGCCTGCTGCAGCAGTGGATCATCACCAAGCGCGTCGAAGCCGGCGAGGCGAAGGTCGCGAAAGCGTGAGATGAACGCGCGCGCCGACACGATCGCCGCCGTCGCGACTCCGCCCGGCGTCGGCGGCGTCGGCGTGCTGCGCGTATCCGGGCCGCAGGCGACGTCGATCGCGCGGACGCTGCTCGGTCGCGCGCCGCGGCCGCGCCATGCGCACTACGCCGCATTCCGCGACGCGCGCGGCGACCTCGTCGACCGCGGCCTGCTGCTATGGTTTCCGGCGCCGCGCTCGTTCACCGGCGAGGACGTG
>DASWOS010000443.1:0-7697 GCA_036398645.1 Dokdonella sp.
CGCACGGCGGCGCGCGTCGGTGCCCGCGGGCGTGCGCCGGAGCCCGGCGACGCGCCCGGATCAGCGCGCATCGAAGCGACGGATGAAATCGCGCACGTCCGGGTAGACGATCTCGCGCCAGCGGCGTCCGCTGAAGATGCCGTAGTGGCCGGCGCCCTTGACCTCGATGTGCTCGCGGCTGCCGGCCGGGATGCCGGTGCAGAGCGTGTGCGCGGCCTTGGTCTGACCGAGACCCGAGATGTCGTCGAGCTCGCCCTCGATCGTCAGCAGCGCCGAGCGCGTGATCGCTTCCGGTGCGACGCGCCGGCCGTCGATGAACCAGCGGCCGCGCGGCAGCGCGAACTCCTGGAACACCGTGCGGATCGTGTCGAGATAGAACTCGGCCGGCAGGTCGAGCACGGCGTTGTACTCGTCGTAGAAGCGGCGGTGCGCCTCGGCGTCCTCGAGGTCGCCGCGCACGAGGTTCTCGTAGAAATCCCAGTGCGCGGTGAAGTGCCGGCTCGGATTCATCGCGACGAAGCCGGCGTGCTGCAGGAAGCCCGGATACACGCGGCGGCCCTTGCCCGGATAGTTCGGCGGCACGTCGAAGATCACGTTGGTTTCGAACCACGAGTACGGCTTCGTCGTCGCGAGATCGTTGACCTGGGTCGGATGCTTGCGCCCGTCGATCGGCCCGCCCATCATCGTCAGCGTCAGCGGCGTCGTCTCGCCGTCCGCGGCCATCAGCGCGACCGCGGCGAGCACCGGCACGGTCGGTTGGCAGACCGACATCACGTGCAGCCGCTCGGCACCGATCGACCCGATGAACCGGCGCACGTACGCGACGTAGTCGTCGAGGCCGAATGCGCCCTGTTCGACCGGGATCATGCGCGCGTCGACCCAGTCGGTCACGTAGACGTCGTGGTCGCGCAGCAGCGTGCGCACGGTGTCGCGCAGCAGCGTCGCGTGGTGGCCCGACAGCGGCGCGACGACGAGCACGACCGGATCGTCGCGGAGCTGGCGCAGCGCATCGGGATCGTCGCTCGCGCGCTTGAAGTGCAGCAGCCGGCAGAACGGCAGCTCGAGCGCGCAGTGCTCGATCACCGCGGCTTCGCGCCCGTGCGCGGTGACCGTCGAGATGCCGAACGCGGGCTTCTCGTAGTCCTTGCCGAGCCGGTAGAACAACTCGTAGCCGGCGGCGACGCGGTCCATGCCGGGCACGCGCGCGAGCCAGTTGTCCGGCTCGGCGAGCGCGCGCGCGGCCGCGCCGGACCAAGTGACCCACGGATTCAACAGCGCGCGATTGACTTCGTGCAGGTGATAGAGCATCGACCGTCCCGATGCATGCGATCGTTCGATTCTAGCAGGGCGCCGACCGGCGCCGTCCGTGCGCGACGCGCGTGCGCCGCAGGCGCGCGACGCCGCGAGGTGCGTCGCGTCGCGGCGAAGCCGCGCACATCGGGATCGCGCGGCGCGATGCGACCGTCCGCGACCCTGCGCGCCACGAGGTCCGGCCTGGTCGTCGGCCGACGCGGGATGCCACAATCGCGCGTCGCAGCGGGCGGCGGATCACGACGACGCGGAGAGCCGGATGAAGTCGAAGTCGAAGGGTGCGGTGCTGTGGGCGAGCGTCGCCGCGTTGGCGGCGGCGGGATCGAGCGCGTCGGCCGACGTGCCGGCGCCTGCCGACGTCGCGTACCCAGGCACGATCGCACTCTCGGTCGACGCGACCGATCTCGAGCACCGCGTGTTCCGCGTCCACGAGGAGATTCCGGTCGCGGCCGGCGCGCTGACGCTGCTGTATCCGCGCTGGCTGCCGGGCAACCACGGGCCGACCGGGCCGATCGACAAGCTCGCCGGCCTCGTCGTGCGCGGCGGCGGCCGCGAGCTCGCGTGGCAGCGCGATCCGCTCGACGTCTACGCGTTCCATCTCGACGTGCCGCCCGGCGTCGCCTCGCTCGCGGTCGACTTCGAGTTCCTGTCGCCGCAGGAACCGGCGCAGGGCCGCGTCGTGATGACGCCGGACATGCTGAACCTGCAATGGAACGCGGTCGCGCTGTATCCGGCCGGGTACTACGCGCGCCGGATTCCGTTCGCCGCGCGCGTCAAGCTGCCGGCCGGCTGGCAGTTCGGCACCGCGCTCGAGCGTGCCGGCGGCGAAGGCGCCGAGCCGGCCGCGGACGGCGCGGTCGCGTTCGCGCCGGTGCCGTTCGACACATTGGTTGACTCGCCGATGTTCGCCGGGCGCTACTACAAGCGCGTCGATCTCGGCGGCCGCACGCCGGTGCACCTGCACCTCGTCGCCGACGATCCGCGCGAGCTCGAGTTCAAGCCCGAGCAGATCGAGGCGCACCGCCGCCTCGTTCAGCAGGCCGAGTCGCTGTACGCGTCGCGGCACTACGACCATTACGAGTTCCTGCTCGCGCTCAGCGACCCGCTCGGCGGCATCGGCCTCGAACACCATCGCTCGAGCGAGAACAACGCGGGCCCGGAATACTTCACCGAGTGGGACAAGCGCGCGGCCGGCCGCGACCTGCTCGCGCACGAGTACACGCATTCGTGGAACGGCAAGTTCCGCCGGCCCGCCGATCTGTGGACGCCGAACTTCAACGTGCCGATGCAGGACAGCCTGCTCTGGGTCTACGAAGGCCAGACGCAGTACTGGGGCTTCGTGCTCGCCGCGCGTGCGGGCCTGTGGAGCGCGGAGCAGGCGCGCGACGCGTTCGCGCTGGTCGCCGCGACCTACCAGGACAACCGCCCCGGCTTCGACTGGCGCAACGTGCAGGACACGACGAACGATCCGATCATCGCGTCGCGCCGGCCGCTGCCGTACCGGAACTATCAGATGAGCGAGGACTACTACAGCGCCGGCCAGCTGATCTGGCTCGCGGTCGACGCGAAGCTGCGCGAACTGACCCGCGAGCGGCGCTCTCTCGACGACTTCGCGCAGGCGTTCTTCGGCGTCGACGACGGCAGCTATGCGCCGAAGACCTACACGTTCGGCGACGTCGTCGCTGCGCTGAACGGCGTCGCCGCGTACGACTGGGCGAAGTTCCTGCGCGAGCGCCTCGACGCGAACGCGCCGCCGCTCGACGGCGTCGCCGCGAGCGGCTGGAAGCTCGTCTACACGGACGCTCCGAGCGAGTACCAGAAGAACATGGAAGCCGCACGCAAGACCGCCGACTACTCGGCCTCGCTCGGCATCGTCGTCGGCACCAAGGACGGCAAGATCGTCGACGTGCGCTGGAACGGTCCGGCGTTCAAGGCCGGGCTCGCGCCGGCCGGAACGCTGGTCGCCGTGAACGGCCACGCGTTCAAGCCCGAGCGCCTGAAGAACGCGATCGCCGATGCGGCCAAGCCCGGCAGCGCGCCGATCGAGCTGCTCGTCGAGCACGGCGAGGAGTACGCGACCGTGCGCGTCGACTATCACGGCGGGCTCAGGTACCCGCACCTCGAACGCCTCAGCGGCGCGCCGGACCGGCTCGGCGCGATCCTGACCGCGCGGCGCTGACGATGTCGATCGCGTGCGAAGCGACATACGGACTCGTGCGCGCGCGCTGCCGCGGCGGCGCGTGCGCGCACGGGGCACGATCCGGCGAGCGTGCCGCGCGGACGCCGCCGCAGCAGGAGGCGCCACGATGACCGACGCGAGCTCCGCAGCCGGCGCCGCCGCGTCGTCGCGCCACGCGCACCGTCCGCTGCGGCACGCGGTCGTGTTCCGGTACCTCGACGTGCGCCGCGTCGAGCGGCTCACGCCGCACATGCAGCGCGTCGTGTTCGGCGGCGACGACCTGCGCGGCTTCCTGAGCGCCGCGCCGGACGACCACGTTAAGCTGTTCCTGCCGAATCGCGACGGCGAGCTGGTGCTGCCGACGTTCGGCGCGGACGGGCCGGTGTTCCCGCCGGGCCGCGAACCGTCGCCGTCGCGCGACTACACGCCGCGCCGCTTCGACGCGGCCGCCGGCGAGCTCACGATCGACTTCGTGCTGCACGAGGCCGGCCCCGCCTCGGACTGGGCGCGCCAGGCCGCGCCGGGCCAGACGCTCGGGCTCGGCGGGCCGCGCGGCTCGTTCGTCGTCGCCGGCGACTTCGATCGCTACGTGCTGATCGGCGACGAGACCGCGCTGCCGGCGATCGGCCGCTGGCTCGAGGAGATGCCGGCCGGCGTCCGCGTCTGCGCGCGCGTCGAGATTCCGACGCCGGACGATCGGCAGCAGCTCGCGACGCAGGCCGAGCTCGATCTGGCCTGGCTGCCGCGCGACGGCGTGTCCGCGGCCGCCGCCACGCGGCTCGAGCGCGCGCTCGAAGCGCTGCCGGATCTCGCCGGCGACACGTTCTACTGGATCGCCGCCGAATCGCATCGCGCGCGCGCGATGCGCCAGTGGCTCGATGCGCGCGGCGTGCCGAAGGAATGGATCCGCGCGACCGGCTACTGGAAGGCCGACGCGGACGCCTGAATGGCGCCCGCGTCGCTCGCGCCGGCCGCTCGCGCCGGCACGCGCCGGACCTCGCGTATGCTGGCGCGATGAGCCTCCGATCCCGCGGCGAGGCGCCGCCGCCGCGCTCCGCCGACGTTCCGTCGCGCATCTCGCCGCAGCACGCGCGCCTGCTGCACCTCGCCGCGCAGGGATTGCTGCGGCGGCCTTCGCGGCGCGCACGCAAGGCCGACGTGCTCGCCGCGATCGAGCGCATGCGCGTGCTGCAGATCGACACGATCCACGTCGTCGCGCGCAGCCCGTATCTCGTGCTGTACTCGCGGCTCGGCGCGTATCGCCGCGAGTGGCTCGACGAGTACCTCGCCTCCGGCGCGATCTTCGAATGCTGGGCGCACGAGGCCTGCTTCGCGCCGAGCGCGGACTACGCGCTGCACCGCCGCCACGCGCTCGACGGCCGCGACGCGCACTGGTCGATGAAGCACGCGCGGCGCATGCGCGGCGAGCACGCCGCGGAGATGGATGCGCTGCTCGCCGCGGTGCGCGCGCGCGGCGAGGTGCGCGCGGCCGATTTCGAACGCGGCGACGCGGCCGGCGGCGGCTGGTGGGGATGGAAGGACGAGAAGCGCTGGCTCGAGGCGCTGTTCGCGCTCGGCGAGCTGATGATCGCGCGCCGCGAGAACTTCCAGCGCGTCTACGCTCCGACCGAGCGCGTGCTCGCGAACGCGCGCGCGCACGGCGTCGCGATCGCCCTCGACGCGGAGGTTTCCGCGGCGGCGATGCGGCGCGAGTTCGTGCTCGCTGCGGTGCGCGCGCTCGGCGTCGCGCAGGCGCGCTGGATCAACGACTACTTCCGCAGCGGCCGCAAGCTGAAGGACGCCGATCTCGACGCGTTCGTCGACGCCGGCGAGCTGCTGCGCGTCGCGGTCGACGGCTGGAGGTCGCCGGGCTACGTGCACGCGGATCAGCGCGCGTCGCTCGCGGAAATCGCGGCCGGGCGCGTGCGCGCGACGCACACGACGCTGCTGTCGCCGTTCGATCCGGTGGTCTGGGATCGCGAGCGCGCCGCCGCGATGTTCGGCTTCGACTATCGCATCGAGTGCTACACGCCGGCGCCGAAGCGGCGCTGGGGCTACTACGTACTGCCGATCCTGCATCGCGGCCGCCTGGTCGGCCGCCTCGACGCGAAGGCGCATCGCGGCGACGGCGTGTTCGAGGTCAAGGCGCTCTACCTCGAAGCCGCGGTCGAGCCGTCGCCGGAGCTCGCCGGCGCGATCGCGACGGCGGTCCGCGCCTGCGCGGACTGGCACGAGACGCCGCAGGTGCGCATCGTGCGCGCGGAGCCGGCCGGCTTCGCGCGCGTGCTGCGCGCGGCGCTGCGTGACGAGACGCGCCGGCGCTGACGCGCCGGTCCGGGCGACCCCGCCGACGGCAGGGTCGCCGCCGGGCTGCCGCGTACGCCGCGGCGGCGGCCGGCTCAGGCCGGCTGCGAGTGGCGGCCGCGCCCGCCGCGGCGGCGCGGCTTCTTGTTGCGCGCACCGGGGCTCGCGCCCGTGCCGGCCTCCGCCGACGGCGCATGCGGCCGTCGCGCGTGGCGCTGCTGCTGCGTGCGACCGGCGCCCGGCGCGGAGCGGACGGAATCGTCGACGCGCAGCGGCTGCGGCGGCTCGAAGCCGGCGACCGGCGCGATCTCGATGTCCTGCTTCAGCAGGCGGCGGATGTCGCGCAGCAGGCCTTCCTCCTCGCGCGCGACCAGCGACACCGCGAGGCCTTCGGCGCCGGCGCGGCCGGTCCGGCCGATGCGGTGCACGTAGTCCTCGGCGACCATCGGCAGGTCGTAGTTGATGACCATCGGCAGCTGGTCGATGTCGAGCCCGCGTGCGGCGATGTCGGTCGCGACGAGCACGGCGATCTTGCCGCACTTGAAGTCGGCGAGCGCGCGCGTGCGCTTGTTCTGGCTCTTGTTGCCGTGGATCGCGGCGGCGCGCAGGCCGGCCTTCTCGAGCGACTTGGCGAGCTTGTCGGCGCCGTGCTTCGTGCGGCCGAACACAAGCGTCTGCCGCGCGTCGTTCTCGAGCAAGTGCAGCAGCAGATCGCGCTTGCGCGCCAGCTCGACCGGATGCACGCGGTGCGTGATCGTCGCGGCGATGCTGTTCGGCTTGGCGATCTGGATCTCGACCGGATCGCGCATGAAGTCGGCCGCGAGCGCCTTGATCTCCGCCGAGAACGTCGCCGAGAACAGCCACGTCGTGCGGTTCTGCTTCGGCAGCTGCGCGAGCACGCGGCGGATCGACGGCAGGAAGCCCATGTCCAGCATGCGGTCGGCCTCGTCGAGCACGAGCACCTCGACCGCGGACAGGTCGACGCTGCGCTGCTGCACGTGATCGAGCAGGCGCCCCGGCGTCGCGACGAGGATATCGACACCGCGCCGCAGCGCGTCGACCTGCGGCTTGATGCCGACGCCGCCGAACACGGTCGTCGCGCGCACGCCGAGGTGCTTGCCGTACGTGCGCACGCTCTCGTGCACCTGTGCCGCGAGCTCGCGCGTCGGCGTCAGCACGAGCGCGCGCGGCTTCTTCGGCGCGGCCGGCCGGCGCTCGGCGACGTAGAGCCGGGCGAGCAGCGGCAGCGCGAACGCCGCGGTCTTGCCGGTGCCGGTTTGCGCGCCGGCGAGCAGGTCGCGGCCCTCGAGCGCCGGCGGAATCGCGGCGGCCTGGACCGGCGTCGGCTGGTCGTAGCCCTGTTCGGTGAGCGCGCGCAGCAGCGCGGGCGGAAGGCCCAAAGTTTCGAATGTCATCGCAAGAACTCCTCGTGCGCGCGGGTGCGGATCGCCGACGATCGACGACCTGGCCATGCGCAAAGATCGAAGCCCGATGGAATCGGGCGCTCGCCTTGAGCGTTCCCAGCGAACCGCGCTGCAGGCGAACTTCGGTTGGCGGATCGCTGCGCCTCGTGGCGGACGATTCCGGATTGCGGCGACGAAACCGAGCGGATGCGGGACGGGCGAGGCGGCCGGAGCGGCGATCTCGCATGCGTTCGTCCCAGAGGGAAATTCGCAGAGCGGCGCGACAAACGGCGCCATGATAGCGGATCGGCGCGCGGCTGTCGCGGTCCGCGGTCCGCGGGTGTCGGGCGCCGGTGTGCCTCTTTACGCAGGTGCCGGACGTTCCAATGCGCGCCGACGCCGCTAGAATCGCCCTATGCCATCCGCTCTCGCGACCGAGCCGCGCCACGGCGTGCGCCTCGACGTCTGGCTCTGGGCCGCCCGCTTCTTCAAGACGCGCT
>DASWOS010000444.1:0-3593 GCA_036398645.1 Dokdonella sp.
CCGATTTCGATTTCCGGCTTGGGCGCGGGTCGATTCGCTTTGACGTCCGGCGTCACCGCAATTCCGCTGACGGCGTCGTCCGCCTTCAACGGAGCGCTCGGCTTCATGATCGTTTCCGCGGTCAGGATGTCGCCGCTTTCCTCTCGGGCGCTGTCCTTCGACGCCTGCGAAGCGCACCCCGCCAACACGGCAATGCCGCACGCCATCAGCAGTAGGGTCAGTCTCGATCGCACGGGGCTCGCTCCATTACTTCTTAGGTGGCGCATTCGGCGGTGTCGGGTTGGGTTTGCCGCCGCCGTTGCGCAGACGTTCGGCGTCCTCGCGCATCTGTCGGCGGCGATCTTCGATGCGACGCGCCAAGTCCGACCCGCCGGCCGCGGCGTCGGCGCCGGCCCGGGCGTTCGGCGCAGCTCTCGGCGGCGCGTTCGATCGCGCGCTCGGCGGACGCGGTGGCTTCGGCGCAGGCGGCTGGGCGACCGAGGTCTCCAGAGCGATCTCGGTCGTCTCGTTCGTCGCACTCTTGAACACGACGCCGCGCGGCTTGACGTCGACGAGCGTCCAGTTCGACTGATCGCCCTCCAACGGCATTCCGACCTTCAGCGCGATCGCTTGGTTCCGCGCCTTGTCCTGCAGCATAGCGACGCGGACGTGATTCTTCTCGTCGAGCAGAACGCCGGTCAGCGTGACGTTCAGCGGGCTCGGCGGCGGCCCGGCGTCGGCGGCTTCCTCGGCGTCGATCGGCGTCGGCTCGCGGTCTTCGTTGAACAGCGGATGCGCTTCGATGTCAGCGAACGCGGACAGCGGCGGCAGCGTGACGGTCTGCTTGTCGATCTGCGCGAGCGGCGCGGCGGCCGGGTCGCCTTCCGCATCGGACTGCCAGTGATATCCGCGGCCGACACCGGCGTATTGCGCGACCGCGAGCAGCAGCAACGCGCCGCAGACGCCGGCGAGCACGTTCGTCGTCATGCGCGCGGTCTTGACGTTCATCGCGTCTTCACTGGAGCGAGCCGGCTCGTACCCGTCGCGGCCGGCTTGCCGCTCTCGCGCAGATAGCCCGACAGGTTGAAGCGCACGTCGAGCGGCGGCGGCGCGACCTTTCCGCCGGGCGGCGTGTACGTCTGCTGCTTGTAGATCATGACCTGGTCGACGAACAGATACGGCTTGCCGTTCTCGAGGTCGTAAAGAATCGCGGCCAGCGGCTCGAGATCGCACTTCAGGCGCGCCTGCACGGTCACGCGCTTGTAGAGTTCGTCGTCGCCGCCGGTGTAATTCTGCGTGCCGACGCTCTGGCAGCGCTTCTCATTCTTGGCGTGGTCGCTGAGCGCCTGCTTCAGGCGCTGGATCAGCGCCGCCGACGCCGCGTTCGCGTCGGTCTCCGCCAGGAACGCCTGATTGCCCTGCTCGTAGGCCTTGACCTCGGCCAGGCGCTTTTCGATCTCGGGCCTCTCCGCGGTCGTCTGCCGGAAGCGCAGCTGTTGCTCGCGCAGCTCCTGCATCTCGTTCGAGATCTGCATCTGCGGCGCGACGAACCACCAGTGGATGCAGATCAGATAGATCAGCATCAGCACGATCAGCAGCAGCACGACCGCGAGGAAGCGGCCGTCCTTCGGCACGAATCGACTCGCCACGCTACTTGCCGCCACGTTTCGCCTCCGCTTCCGGCTTCACCGCGGCGCGCTCCTCCGCGTTCTTGCGCACGCCGGCCGCCGACCGCGGCGCGCTCGGCGGCTTGACGTCCGACTTCGTCGGCGCCGGCGCCGCGGCCGCAGGCGGCGTGATCGCATCCGGCTTCGTCGCGCCCGGTTTCGTCGCGTCCGCCTTCGCGTCGCCCGGCTTCGCCGGAGCCGTGACCGTGCCCGCGGCGACGGTCGCCGTCGGCTTCGCCTTCGCGTCCGGCACCGGATTGCACTCCTTCAGATCCGCATTGATCTGGAAGCGCTCCTTGCCGGTGCGCGGATCGGGCTGCACCTGGCCCGAAAAGCCCGGATTGCCGAGGCACGGCGACGCACCGAGCAGCGCGATCAGCTTGGCCGCCTCCTGCGCCTGTCCTTGCAGCTGCACTTGCTTGCTGTCGATCTGCAGCCGCTCGAGGAACGTGTCGGTCGGGATGCGCGCGGTCAGGTCGTTGAACAGTGCGACGGTCAGCGGCCCCTTCCGCTTGCGATCGTTCAGGAAGTTCGCGCCCGAGATGGAATCGGCCAACGTCTTGCGCAGCGCGGCGACCTGCTTCGCCTCGGTGCCGGCGCGGTCGACTTCGGCGCGCATCGCCTCGAGCGCGGCCGAGCGATTCGCCAGCGATTCGCTCATGTTGACGATGACCAGAAGCACCGCCAACGCGGCGAGGCCGAGGTTCAACGGCACGCGGAGATCGCGCCGCCGGACGCGCCGTTCGACCGGCAGCAGATTCACGCGGCGCCGCGCGCCACCCGGCTCGGCGAGCCAGCTGTCGACGCCGTCGAGCTCGTTCGCGCCCGGCGGCAGTGCGCCGATTTCCTCGTCGAGCTGGGCACGCGGCAGCAGGACGAGCTCGACCTGCACGCTGCGTCCGCTCGCGTCGTGGCCGATCACGCGACTGTCGAAATAGACCTGGTCGGCCTTGAACGGCGTCTGCCGGTCCATCTCGAACGACAGCACCTGACGCAGGTTGTCCTCGGCCGCGGCCGGCAGGCTCAGCGTGCGCGTCAGCACGCGACCGGCCGGAATGCAGAACACCGTGCGCACCATCGGATCGTCGATCGCCGCGCGTAGGCGGCGGAACTCCGCGCCCTGCGCGTCGGCGGGCAGATCGCGACGGATGCGCGCGTATTCGCGCGCGACGTCACCGCGCTCGCGCCAGACGACGATCTCGTCGCCGCGCAGATCGAGCAGCAGCGACTCCGAGCGCTCGGTCAGCACGCTGCGCCAGCGCTCCGGCAGGCAGGCGAGCAGCTCCCGGCCCCACCAGGCGAAGAAGCCGGGCAGCGGCGTCTTGGCAAGACGCGTCCGCAGACGCGCGAGTTGTCTGTCGAGAGCTGGATTCACGGTGAACTACGAAGCTTCCCCATCGCGCCAGCGCAGAATCGAGTACGGCCGGCCGGCCGCCCCGACGCCGCCCATGCGGATGGTCGCGTCCAAGGTCGTGCTGGCGCCGTTTCGCAGCTTCGCACGGGACTTGACACTATACGTGAGGCCGCCGCCGCCCGCCACGAGCGGCGTGCCGTCGGGCAGCGTCAGGCCGCCGCCGGCGAGATCGGTCGGCGACATCGACTGCCGCTGCTGCACAAGCTGCTGGAGCTCCTCGGGCGGCACGTCCGGATACAGCGCCGCGAGCGTCGCCGCGTCGGCGAAGCCGACGCTCGGCGTCGAGCGCCCGGAGTAGATCGTCAGCGTCGGTTCGAGCCGCTCGTACAGCGCGTAGTTCATGCCGAGCACCTGCTGCAGCTCCGACACGGTGTCGAACGGCGCGTTCTTCGGCCCGTAGGAGAGACCGGCCGCCTTGTACTCGGCGATCTCGGCGCCGTTCGGCGAGGCGTCGTCGTCGGCGTCGCGCCAATCCATGACGGCGGCCGCGAGTGCCTGCGCCTGATCGAGCGACAGGCCCTGCGCACCGAACA
>DASWOS010000445.1:0-5294 GCA_036398645.1 Dokdonella sp.
GCGAGCCGCGGCATCGGCGCGGCGATCGCCGACGAGCTCGCCGCGCTCGGCGCGAAGGTCGTCGGCACCGCGACGAGCGAAACCGGCGCGCAGGCGATCGGCGCGCGGCTCGCCGCGCACGGCGGCGTCGGACGCGCGCTCGACGTGACCGACGGCGCGGCGATCGAGGCCCTCGTCGAATCGGTCGCCGCCGAGCTCGGCGCGATCACGATCCTGGTCAACAACGCCGGCATCACGCGCGACCAGCTGCTGATGCGCATGAAGGACGCCGACTGGCAGGCGGTCCTCGACACGAATCTGAGCTCGGTGTTCCGCACCTCGAAGGCCGTGCTGCGCGGCATGATGAAGGCGCGCAAGGGCCGCATCGTCTCGATCGCGTCGGTCATCGGGCTGACCGGCAACGCGGGCCAGGCCAACTACGCCGCGGCGAAGGCCGGCATCATCGCGTTCTCGAAGTCGCTCGCGCGCGAGATCGGCTCGCGCGGCGTCACCGTCAACGTGGTCGCGCCGGGCTTCATCGAGACCGACATGACGAACGCGCTGCCCGAGGCGCAGCGCGCGGCGCTGCTCGGCCAGATCGCGCTCGGTCGGCTCGGCGCGCCGGCCGACGTCGCGAAGGCGGTCGCGTTCCTCGTCTCGCCGGACGCGGCCTACGTCACCGGGGAGACGCTGCACGTCAACGGCGGCATGTACATGCCGTAGCCGCGCGCCGTTGCGATTCAGCGGCTTGCGCGCCGCCGCGGCGGCGCGCCGGATGCGCCGCGCTCCGGTAGCGACGGCCCGAACCTTCCTCTACAATTGCGCCCGCTTCGCGCCCGCACCGGCGCGCCGCCGGGCCGATCGCCGGCATCAACGGAATCCCTTCGGGAGACATCGCACAATGAGCACTATAGAAGAGCGCGTGAAGAAGATCGTCGTCGAGCAGCTCGGCGTGAAGGACGAAGAAGTCACGCCGAACGCGTCGTTCGTCGACGATCTCGGCGCCGACTCGCTCGACACGGTCGAGCTGGTCATGGCGCTGGAAGAGGAGTTCGAGTGCGAGATTCCCGACGAGGAAGCCGAGAAGATCACCACCGTGCAGCAGGCGATCGACTACGTGAAGGCGCACGTCAAGGCGTAGGCCGCCGCGGTCATCGCGCGACGAAGCTGCGCCGCGAGGCGCAGTTTTGTTTTGTGGCGGTTTGTTCGTGCGCTCGGCCGTGATCGCCGCGTCGCGAGATCCGTCTCGTCCACCGGCGGCTGCGGTCGCGAGAGTCCAGGAGCGGCCGTCCGCGGTCGCATTTCGGTCAAGAGCATCGCGATCGTCGCCGATCGCCTGAATCCAGAAGTGCTTCCATGAGCAAGCGTCGCGTCGTCGTCACCGGTCTCGGCATCCTCAGCCCCGTCGGCAACGACGCGGCGACCGCGTGGGCGAACGTGCTCGCCGGCCGGAGCGGCATCGGTCCGATCACGCATTTCGACGCGAGCACGTTCCCGACGCGCATCGCCGGCGAGGTGCGCGACTTCGACCCGGCGCAGTTCGTCGCGGCGAAGGACGTCAAGAAGATGGACCCGTTCATCCATTACGGCATCGCCGCGTCGATCCAGGCGCTCGCCGACGCCGGGCTGAAGCCGCACGAGCACGACGAGGAACGCATCGGCGTCGCGGTCGGCGCCGGCATCGGCGGCATCGCGACGATCGAGAAGACCGCGATCACGTACCACGAGGCCGGCCAGCGCAAGATCTCGCCGTTCTTCGTGCCGAGCTCGATCATCAACATGGCGTCGGGCAACCTGTCGATCATGCTCGGTCTCAAGGGGCCGAACATCGCCTGCGTGACCGCGTGCACGACCTCGACGCACAACATCGGCCTCGCGATGCGCATGATCCAGTACGGCGACGCCGACGCCATGGTCGCCGGCGGCGCCGAGTACGCGACGGTCGGCACCGCGATGGGCGGCTTCTGCGCGGCGCGCGCGATGTCCACGCGCAACGACGAGCCCGAGAAGGCGAGCCGGCCGTGGGACCGCGCCCGCGACGGCTTCGTGCTCTCCGACGGCGCCGGCGTGCTCGTCGTCGAGGACTACGAGCACGCGGTGCGCCGCGGCGCGCGCATCTATTGCGAGCTCGCCGGCTTCGGCATGAGCGGCGACGCGTACCACATGACCTCGCCGCCGAACGACGGCGACGGCGCGCGGCGCTCGATGGCCGCCGCGCTCGCCGACGCGCGCCTGAACCCCGATCAGGTCGACTACGTCAACGCGCACGCGACCTCGACCGGCGTCGGCGATCTCGCCGAGGTGCAGGCGATCAAGGCCTGCTTCGGCGAGTACGCGAAGCGGATGCCGGTCAGCTCGACGAAATCGATGACCGGCCATCTGCTCGGCGCGGCCGGCGGCGTCGAGGCGATCTTCTCGATCCTCGCGCTGCGCGACGGCCGGATTCCGCCGACGATCAACCTCGACGATCCCGACGACGGCTGCGATCTCGACTTCGTGCCGCACGTCGCGCGCGAGGCGCAGCTCGACGTCGCGCTGTCGAACTCGTTCGGCTTCGGCGGCACGAACGGCACGCTGATCTTCCGCCGCCTGCGCTGAGCGGCCGGGCCGGTCCGCGCGGCCCGCACGTCGCCGCCGGCACGACGCCGATGGACACCGTCGTTCGAGAGCTGGACGGCTGCCGCGACCTGCTCGCGCTCGCCGCGGCCGACCCGGAGCGCTACCCGGGCCTGCTCGAAAGCGCCGCCAGCGGCAACCCGCGCGCGCGCTACGACGTGCTGTTCGCGTTCCCGGAGCAGGCGCTGCGGCTCGACGCCGACGGCCGCGTGCGCGGCGCGGACGGCCGCGCGATCGCGAGCGGCTTTCTCGATGCGCTCGACGCCGCCTGGCGCGCCGCCCGCGTCGCGCGCGCGGCGCCCGGTGCGCCGCCGTTCCGCGGCGGCTGGCTGCTGTACCTCGGCTACGAGCTCGCCGGCGAGATCGAGCCGTCGCTCGCGTTGCCGCGCGCGGCCGACGCGGCGCTTCCGCTCGCGCTCGCACTGCGCTGCCCGGCGGCGATCGTCGTCGATCGCGCCGAGCGGCGCACGTCGCTGGTCGCCGAGTCCGCGCGCGCGGAGCTGCTCGACGCGCTGCAGGCCGACCTCGACGCCGCGCCGGCGCCGCCGTCGGCGCCGCTCGCGGCCGTGGCCGTCGACGAGGACGAGCCGGCGGACTTCCTCGCCGGCGTCGCGCGCGTGCACGCGCATCTGCGCGCCGGCGACGTGTTCCAGGTCAACCTGTCGCGCGAATGGCGCGCGCGGCTCGCGCCGCCGCCGCCGCCGACCGCGTTGTACGCGGCACTGCGTGGCGCGAACCCGGCGCCGTTCGCCGGGCTGCTGCAGCAGCCCGGCTGGGCGATCGCGAGCTCGTCGCCGGAGCGCCTCGTCGAGGTGCGCGGCGCGCACGTGCAGACGCGGCCGATCGCCGGCACGCGCGCGCGGGTCGCCGGTGACGACGACGCCGTGCGCGTGCGCGAGCTCGTCGGCCACCCGAAGGAGCGCGCCGAGCACGTCATGCTGATCGACCTCGAGCGCAACGACCTCGGCCGCGTCTGCATGCCGGGCAGCGTCGTCGTCGACGAGCTCATGGCGGTCGAGAGCTACGCGCACGTGCACCACATCGTCTCGAACGTGAGCGGACGGCTCCGCGCCGGCACGACGCCGGGCGAGATCGTGCGCGCGGTGTTCCCGGGCGGCACGATCACCGGCTGCCCGAAGGTGCGCTGCATGCGCATCATCGCCGAGCTCGAGCGCACCGGCCGCGGCGCGTACACCGGTTCGTTGGGCTATCTGAACCGCGACGGCGACCTCGATCTGAACATATTGATCCGCACGCTGACGCTGCGGGGCGACTCGGTGCGCCTGCGCGCCGGCGCCGGCATCGTCGCCGACTCCGACCCGATGCGCGAGCTCGACGAGACGCGCGCGAAGGCGCGCGGATTGCTCAGGGCATTGGGGGCCGACGCGTGAGCGCGCGCGATCGCGATGAGCCGGGGCCGCGATTCCGGGTAGGCTTGCCGCCGATGCCGAGCCGAGCTGCCTTGCGCGATCCGCGGCCGCCGCGAGGCGGCGCGCGGGTGCGCGTGCTCGTCGCGCTCGTGCTGATCGCGCTCGCCGCGCTGGCGCTCGCCGCGTGGCGCGATTACCGCCGCTTCACCGACTCGCCGCTGCCCGGCGCGCGCGCCGACGCGACGATCGACGTCGCGCGCGGCACGCGCTACAAGGACGTCGTACGCCAGATCCGGCGCGAGCGCGTCAGCCGCGCGGCGCCGTTCTACTGGCGCCTGCTCGGCCGCGAGGTCGGCATCGCCGGGCGCCTGCACGCCGGCGAGTACGCGCTGCCGCCGGGCCTCACGCCGCGCGAGCTGCTGCGGCGGATGATCGCCGGCGAGGTCCTGCAGCACCGCTTCACGATCGTCGACGGCTGGACGTTCCGCCAGCTGCGTCTCGCGCTCGCGGCCGAGCCTGGACTCGCGCAGACGCTGCCCGGGCTCGCCGACGACGAGCTCGCGCGCCGCCTCGGCATCGACGGTGCGCCGGAAGGCTGGTTCCTGCCGGAGACCTACGCCTGGATCAAGGGCGACTCGGACCTCGATCTGCTCGCGCGCGCGCACCTCGCGATGCGCAAGACGCTCGACGCGCTCTGGCCCGCGCGCGCGGACGCGGCCGCCGCGCTCGACACGCCGTATCACGCGCTGATCCTCGCCTCGATCGTCGAAAAGGAGACCGCGCAGCCGAACGAGCGCGCGCTGATCGCCGGCGTGTTCCTGCGCCGGCTGCGCTCCGGCATGCGCCTGCAGACCGATCCGAGCGTGATCTACGGCCTCGGCGACCGCTACGACGGCAACATCCACCGGCGCGATCTCGAAGCCGACACGCCGTACAACACCTACACGCGCGACGGCCTGCCGCCGACGCCGATCGCGCTGCCGGGCCGCGCCGCGCTCGAGGCGACGCTGCACCCGGCGCCCGGCGACGCGCTGTACTTCGTCGCGCGCGGCGACGGCAGCCACGAGTTCTCGGCGACGCTCGAGGCGCACAATCGCGCGGTGCAGAAATATCAGCTGCATCGGAGCCCATGAACGGAAAGCTGATCACGCTGGAGGGCGGCGAGGGTGCCGGCAAGAGCACGGTGCTCGAGGCCGTGCGCGCGCGCCTCGCCGGCCACGGCGTCGACGTCGTCGCGACGCGCGAACCGGGCGGCACCGCGCTCGGCGAGGCCGTGCGCGCGCTCGTGCTCGATCCCGAACGCGGCGAGATCTGCGCCGAGAGCGAGCT